>JAFEDV010000063.1 GCA_018241475.1 Pseudomonadota bacterium
AAGCTCGATGTGTCCCAGCGCCGTCCGCCCATCGCCTGAATATCGGCGTAGTACTCGTCGATGAGCCGGACCAGCTCGAGCTTGGCGCCGTTGCGTTCCGCCTCGTCGAGCACCAGACCGAGGTCCTTGCGCATCCAATCGACCGCGAAGCCGAAGTCGAAGCGGCCTTCGGCCATCGTCTTCCACCGGTTTTCCATTTGCCAGCTTTGGGCGGCGCCCTTGGAAATGGCGCCGATCACCTTCTCGATGTCGAGCCCGGCGCGCTTGGCGAAATGCAGCCCTTCCGCCAATCCCTGCACCACTCCGGCGATGCAGATCTGGTTCACCATCTTCGCAAGCTGTCCCGATCCCGCCGGCCCGATCAGAGACACGTTTGCCGCATAAGCGCGCATGACCGGCTCGGCTTCCGCAAATACGCTGGCCTGGCCGCCGGCCATAACCGTGAGCCGGCCGGCCTCGGCGCCCGCCTGCCCGCCCGACACCGGCGCATCGAGAAACCCAAAACCGGCCGCCTCGCACCGCTCGGCCAGTTCGCGCGCCAGCAGCGCCGACGAGGTCGTGTGATCGACGAAGATCGCGCCCCTGCGCATGCTCTTCGCCGCCGCCTCGAACACTTCGCGCACATCGCGGTCGTCGCCGACGCACGAGAACACGATGTCGGCCCCTTCGGCGGCGCCGCCGACGGACGAATAGGTCCGGCCCGCATACTTTTGCGCCCAATCGCGCGACTTTTCTTCGCTGCGGTTGAACACCGCCACCTCGTGGCCGGCGTTCGCCAGATGGCCCGCCATCGGCGAGCCCATCACCCCTAATCCGATGAAAGCGGTCTTCGCCATTCAACTGCTCCCGGTTCTTGGATCGTCCAGCCGTCCGTAGAGGCCGCGGAAGAACGTCAGCGCCGCGCCAGGTTGGACGCGAAAATCGACGACTTCGCCGACAATGATCAGATGATCGCCGGCGACGCGTCTATCGTGGGTGCGGCAAGCCAGATGCGCGACCCCCGCCCGCAAGACCGGCGCGCCGGTGAACATCTCCATCTCGGCGGCGACAATGCTTTCTGTCTCCGCGCGTGCAAACCGCAGGGCCAGCGCTTCTTCCGCCGCGCCCAGCACGGTCACGCCCCACGCTTCCGCCGCGGCAAATACATCGTATCGCGCGCTCTCGTCGCCCAGACACCACAGCAGCAGCCGCGGCTTGAGCGACACCGAGGTCAGCGAGTTCACGGTGATGCCCGATACTCCGCCGCCGTCACGCGCCGCGCTCACCACCGTCACGCCGGTGGCGAACGCGCTCATGACGCGCCGAAACGCCTGTTCGGGCTCAATCTCCATGGGCCTCAAATGGGATTCAAACTCATCCGCTCAACGCGATCTTAACGCTGTTTAGCCATTGATGCGCGACTCTCCGCCAGAACGGACGGACAATGACTGCCGCGACCAATCAACGCCCCATCATCATCAAGCGGATCAAGAAAGCCGGCGGAGGCGGCCACCATGGCGGCGCCTGGAAGGTCGCCTACGCCGACTTCGTGACCGCCATGATGGCGTTCTTCCTGCTCATGTGGCTCATCAACACGACCAGCCCTGAACAGCGGCGCGGCATCGCCGAGTTCTTCGCCCCCGCCAGCGTCAGCCGGGTCTCCTCCGGCGCCGGCGGCCTCCTGGAGGGCACCAGCTTCGCCGAAAGCGGCGTTCGCGAGGGCCATTCCGCCCCGGTCGCGCAATCCTCGTAGCCGCAATACACCTCGAATGCGCGCGACGTGAACCAGCAGCAGTCCGGCCAGGCGCAGCCCTCTCAGGACGCTCGCGCCCGCGCCCGCAGCCTGCGCGAGGACGCCGATTTCGAGCGGGCCCAGATCGCCATACGCCAGGCCATGCAGGACATGCCCGACATCGCCGAACTCTCGCGCAATGTCGTGGTCGAGCAGACGCCGGAAGGTCTGCGCATTCAGATCATCGATCAGGAAGGCCGTTCGATGTTTGCGCCCGGCGACGCGCAGCCGAACGACCGCGCCCGCCGCCTGCTCATCGCCATCTCGAGCGTCATCCTGCAGCTGCCCAACCGGCTTACCATTTCCGGCCATACCGACGGCTCGGCGCCTGGCGGCCGCTACAGTTCCAACTTCGAGCTTTCCGCCGCCCGCGCCGATGCGGCCCGCCGCATCCTGATGGCGCAAGGGGTGCCCGCCGAACGCATCTATGAAGTCGCCGGCCGCGCCGACAGCGAACCGATGTTCCCCGACGATCCCACGCTTCCCGGCAATCGCCGCATCGCCATCACGCTGCTGCGCGAGGCCCCGCCGCTGCCCGCAAACCACGACTTGTAGGCGCACAC
>JAFEDV010000064.1 GCA_018241475.1 Pseudomonadota bacterium
ATCTGCTCTTCGTCGCGGCGCGCTGGGCCAACGATCGCGGGCGCGGCGACCTGCTCTGGAAGCCAGGCGCCAACCGCTGACGCGCAGCGGCGCCCATCATGTCGACCTAACGGTGAGAAACGCCCATGCGTCGCGCGCGTTCCACGAAAGCGTTCTTGGTTTCATAGGCTATCGCGTCGCAGGCCCGGAGAGCCGCGCCGATGTCGATGCGATGCGTGCGCATCTGCTCAAAATCGGCGCGACAATTCTCGACGCGCCTGCGGAGCACCCGCAATACGGCGAAGGCTATCACGCCGTGTTCTTCGCCGATCCCGACAGCCTCAAGCTCGAATCCGTCTTCAAGCCGTAGTTACTTGCGCTCCTCCCACAGGGCGAAGGTGGCTCCGGTCGGATCGGTGATGATCGAGAATGCACCCATGTTGGACACCGGCACGTTCTCTTTGATGACATTGGCGCCAAGCTTACGCGCCTTCGCCGTCGTCGCAGCGATATCCTTCACCAGTATGTACGGAATCCAGAGCGACGGCGCGCCCTCCATCGGATGCTTCATCATTCCGCCGCCCGTACCTTCACCAACACTTATGGTCGTGTAGGTCCCGCCCGGACCCATATCGACATCCTTCAACTCCCAATCGAGCAACTCTCCGTAGAAGCCACGCGCCTTATTCAGGTCACTGGTGTTGAGTTCGATATGAACAAAGGGATTGGCCACCCGACCCTCCTGAAAAACTTGGCAGCCCGTGAGTAAACATGGGCCGCTGCCGTCGTTTGACGACGTTCCTCGTTCTTCATTATTGCCTTTGTCGGCAGCGGTTCCAAGCGCGCCGCGCTCTAGACGATGTATTGCGCGCCGTTCATGGTGAGGGTCGAGCCGGTCATGAAGCCGGAACCGTCCGATGCGAGAAATGAGACGGCGCTTGCGATTTCCTCGGCCTTGCCGAGACGGCCGACTGGAATCGTCGCGATGATCTTCTTCATCGCTTCCTCCGGCACCGCTGCAACCATGTCAGTGTCGATATAGCCCGGCGCCACGCAATTGACGGTAATGCCCTTGTTGGCGCTTTC
>JAFEDV010000065.1 GCA_018241475.1 Pseudomonadota bacterium
AGCGCGAGGCCGGCGCGCGCCAGCGCCGCGATGTCTCCGGTCGGTGCGAATCCTGTGTTTCCGAACCGGTTGTTGCGGATCATGACGTTGCGCGGCAGCGGGTTGTAGTTCGGATCCGCGAATGTCGTCCAATACGAGGTCACGATGATGTTGGCGGTGCCGTTGCCGCCGATGTCGTTGTCGAACACGACCACGTCGCGGTTGGCCATGACGATGACGCCGGTGCCGGCCGGCACGCCGCCGACGATAGCGCCGGCGGCGGCGAAGTTCGGCGTGTTGTTGTCTTCGATCCGGTTATGGAACACACGCACGGCGTGGCCGCCATGCTGCTGCAGATCCGGCAGGTCGAAAACCAGGACGCCGCCGGTATTGTGCCGCGCGACGTTGTTGAAGACGTCGGCGTTGAAGCAGTTCTCGATCTCGATCCCGGCCACGTTGTTTTCGGCAATGTTGTCGCGGACGATGATGTTGCGGGATTGGCCGACATAGATGCCGGCGTCGGAAGCGCCGCGGACGATCGATTGCTCGACCAGGACGTCCGAACAGTTCACCGGGTAGAGGCCGTAAGCGCCGTTGTGGCTGTCCGGTCCGTGCGTCCATTCCACGCGCACGCCGTGAAAGGTGATGCCCTGGCAATCGCGCGCCTTGATCGCGTCGCCTTTCGCGTCCTCCACGGCGAAGTCGCGCAGCGTGACGCCGTTGGAGGTGACCAGCAGGCCTTCGGCTCCGCGCCGCTGCCCCGCGAACGAAAGCACGGTGCGGTCCTGCCCGGCCCCGCGCACAGTGACGCGGTCGACGTCGAGAGAAAGCCCCTGAGTGAGATCGAACCGTCCTCGGCCGATCGCAATCGTGTCGCCTGGACGCGCGCCGATCATCGCCGCTTGCAACTGCTGCTCCGCCTCGGCGTTTGGCTGGATATTCCAGGTCCGCGCTTCGGCGGCGCCGGCAAACAACGCGGTCGCCGCCAGCGCGGCAAGGACAAGCTTCATAGGCCGACTCCACCCGGACTCGCAGACCTTTGCGCCCCAGCGCGCGGCTGTAAAGCCGTGCAGGCGCCGTCTGGGAAGCTTAGCGGCGCTCGCGCGTGAATCGGGCGGCGAGGGCGACGAGATCGCGCACCAAGGCGGGGTTGCGTGCAGCGACCGCGCCGATGGCGAGGGTCACGGCCAGGCTCACCAGCGGCCGCTCGCGCACGGTATCTCCCAGCCATTCTGCGGGAAGCGATTGAGCCAGGTCTTGTCCAGCTTGCTCGGCCTCCCGCTCTCGCTTGCGAGCGCGAAGGCTGACAAAGAGCGCAAACAGCGCCACCAGTAGCGCGGCCACGAGAGCGACGATGGCCGAGGCGCCCGCGGGGCCAACCTGTGGCGCGATCAGCGCGTAAAGCGAAAAACCCGCTGCGAAGACCGCCATCACCGCTGCGCCGCTGGCTGCCGCGACGGCGACGATTCTCGAAACCGCTTGGTCGAACATCAGCGGCGACTTCCGATCAGCAGGCCGATGATCACGCCCGCGCCCAGCGCGGTCGCCGCCACCGCCACCGGCCGTTCGCGCCATTGCCGCTTCAGAAAACGGTGCGCCTCGTCGAGGCCGTCCTCGACAGCCGTCTGTGCGCGCTCCAATGCTTCCTCGGCGCGGTCGCGCATGTCGTCGGCGAATTCCCCGGCCCGGCTTCTGTCCTTGGCCATGACCTCTGCCTCCTTGGCTTGAATGTAGGTCAGATCGATGTGGATTGCCTCGCCACAAGCGCCAACGGCGAAATCCTAGGCCAGTAGCGTCCGAGCAGCCGTTCTGTTCCCCATAGATGTCGTCGTTAATTGTGCTTGGCCATGGCGCGAGCGGCCGCAATCACGCGCAGTGTCTCGCTCCACAGACCCAAGCCGGCGATCTCATTCGGCGTGAAGAAACGCGCATCGCGCGCGTCATCGCCGCCCCGCGGCTCGCCTCCGGTCCAAATTGCCGCATAGTCGACCAGCACATAATGCATCTCCAATGGCTCGCCCCCCGGTGGGGCTGTCGGCGTCATGAAGCCGTCGACCACATCGATGAGGCCGACAAGTTTCGCCTCGCAGCCTGTTTCTTCCTTGAGTTCGCGCAAGGCGGCGTCGGCGGCGCGTTCGCCCCATTCGATCCGTCCGCCCGGCAGC
>JAFEDV010000066.1 GCA_018241475.1 Pseudomonadota bacterium
GGCCACTCGCGCGCCCGCCGAAGCATAGCTACATTGAACCCATGAAGGACCTGCTCGACTTCCTTGTGGCCCTTGGGGCCCAGCATTCGCAGGTGTTCGGCTTGGCGCTGCTGATCGCCGAAATGGCGACTGGCACCAGCTATGTTCTCTGGCCCGCCGTGGCGGCGCTCATCACCTCGCTGCTGGCGCTGCTCGGTGTCGACAACGGCTTCATGCAGATCGCCATCTTCGCGGCGGCGACCATCCTGCTCACAGCCTTCGGCCATCCCATCGTTAGGAAGTGGCGCGAAGCGCGGCAAGGTCGCTCGCTCAACGAACGCGCCGCTCACATGGTTGGCGCCCGCGGCGTGCTGACGGCTTTCGCCAACGGCGTCGGCTCCATGAAGATCAACGACAGTATCTGGCGCGCCGAAAGCGAGGAAGAGCTGCAAGCCGGCGATCAGGTGGAGATCGCCTCCGTGCACGGCGTGACGGTCAAGGTGCGCCGGCCGCAGGCCTCATAATGGCGTCGACGCCGCGCCGCGCCGCCGGCTCGACTGGATCGGCGTAACCGATGCGCACCAGCATGTGTGGGAAGTTCTCGCCATTCTGCAAAGCGGTCCGAAGCTCGCTGCGGATGCTCGCCATTTCTCGATATTCCTGCAGCCCCTGGCTCCAGGGGTGAATCGCCAGCCCGGCGCCGGTCGCCGCGAGATTCATGCGTGCGTAGGCCATGCCCGCCGTGAGTCGTCCCGTCGGCGTGTCGTCGTTCTCCTGCATCGAAAGCCAGGCAAACGCCGGCGCGGTGTCGATCTTCCGCCGCCAGTCCTGCAGGGCCTGCCTGTTCGCTTCGGAATTCGGGTTGAGCATATTGGCGCGGCCGAACATGCCGAATAATTTCGCTGCTCCGATCAGCGGCCCTTCGACCGCCAAGCCATCGCGATGGCGTGCGACTTCATCGCGCCCGAAGCGCAGCCAGCCGAACGTTTCGGCCAGCGCCCCCGGCGTGTGCATCTCCAATTCGAACGCACGCCAAACGATATCGCGCAGGTGCGCGACGCGCTCGGGTTCGAGCGCCCATTCCACCTCGCCAGTCCGTTCGTAAGCGGCGTCGGCAAGCTTCTGCAGATCGGTGAGGTGAGGAATGCGCGTGAGGTCGTAAGGGCTGCGGTTGGTGCGTCGCGCGGCGATGTAGTCGAAGAGCGGATCGGCAGGGGCATCCGTGCGCGCGCCGAAGTTCACATGCGCGAGCGGCTTGGCGTCGAGGCGCGGCGAAGGTTCGCCATCGGGAAAGGCAGTGATGACCGGCGCATAGCCGAGATGACGCAGAGCCAGCCGATAACACTCAAGGAATGCACCGCAGCCAATTGTGATTTGGCGATCGAAGGGATCGGTGAACGGCAGACGGCGGCCGAGGTCGCAATAGAGCGCCATCCCATCTTCGCCATGCAGCGTGACCAGCCATGGCTGCGTGTTGTGCGGATTGGGCGCGAGGATCGCATGCGCGAGCGCAAAGCGGCGCGGATCGCGTTCGCCCGCGCCGGGATTGCGCCAGGCCGCGGCAGGATCGGGAAGTTGTTCGCCGCCGCATGCCGTGAGCGCCGGCGCTGCGGCGAGCACGTGCAGGACATGGCGGCGTGTCGTCATTCGCGCAGCAATTCGTTGACACTAGTCTTCGAGCGCGTCTGTGCGTCGACGCGCTTGACGATCACCGCGCACGCCAGGCCGGGTCCGCCTTTCGCATCGGGCAGCGAGCCGGGCACAACGACGCTGTAGGCCGGCACCTCGCCGCGCATGATTTCGCCGCTGGCGCGATCGACGATCTTGGTCGATTGGCTGATGAAGACGCCCATCGCCAACACCGCGCCCTGGCGCACGATCACGCCTTCAGCCACCTCCGAGCGCGCGCCGATAAAGCAGTCGTCCTCGATGATGGTCGGATTGGCCTGCAGCGGTTCCAATACCCCGCCGATGCCGGCGCCGCCGGAAATGTGCACGTTCTTCCCGATCTGCGCACATGAGCCCACCGTCGCCCAAGTGTCCACCATCGCGCCTTCATCGATATAGGCGCCGATGTTCACGAAGGAGGGCATCAGGACGACATTCCTTGCGACGAAAGCGCCGCGCCGCACGATCGCGCCAGGGACCGCGCGGAAACCGGCGGCTTGAAATCGCGCATCGTCCCAGCCGCGGAATTTCGAGGGCACCTTGTCCCACCAGGGGCCCGGCGATGGATCGACATTGGAGGCGCCGGAAAATCCGGCAAGCGCATTCGGGCGGAGCCGGAAGGAAAGCAGCACCGCCTTCTTCAGCCATTGATGCGTCGTCCACTCGCCATTGCCGCTCCGCGAGGCGACGCGGGCTCTGCCGCTATCGAGCAAATCCAGCGCCGCTTCGACGGCGTCGCGATCGGCGCCCTTGCTCTGCGGCGAAAGTTGATCGCGCCGCTCCCAGGCCGCCTCGACGGCAGCTGCGATGCTCGTGTGGCTCATGGCCGACAGCTAGCCCGCTTCGGAGGTCAGCGTCGAGAGGACGGTGCGCAGAAACGCCTTCACATCGGGGGCGGTGAAATGGGCGTGACGCGGGTCCCCGGCGCCGATGAGCGCGGTGGCGAAGCCAAGTGCGTGCGCCGGTTCGAGGTTGCGCGCCGAATCCTCGATTAGCGCGCTTCGCGCAGGATCGATCCCGCACACCTCGATCAGCCGCTCATAGGCGGCGCGCTGGGGTTTCGGCGCCAGCCCTGCCGCTTCGATGTCGAACACCAGTTCGAAGCAATGCGCGATGGCAAGCTGCGCCAACGCCCGCTGGCCATGCCCGCCGCCGCCATTGGTGAAGACGATCTTGCGGCCGGGCAAGCGCTCGATCAGCACGCCGAGCTCAGGGTCGGGATCGAGCATGGAATAATCCACGTCATGCACGTGCGCGAGGAAATCGTGGGCGTCCAATGCATGGTGGCGCGACAGCCCGGCAACGGTGGCGCCGTAATCGTCGAAATAGCGCTCGCGCAAGATCCTCGCCTCGGCATCGCTGACGCCGAGCGCGCGTGCGATGTAGGCCGTCATGCGCTCGCCGACCGCATCGTAGAGCAGCGGCGTCGAATAGAGCGTGTTGTCGAGATCGAACACCCACGCCTCGATGGAGGCGAGCGCAATCGCCATCAGTCGCCGGTGCCTTGCGGGGCGGTGGGCGGCGCTAGTCCATGCGCAGGCGCCATCTGCTGCACGACGACATCGGGAACCGACGTCTGGCTCACCTGCAATTGGCGCGGTTGCTGGCCCGGCGGCAGGAAATCGTGCTCGCTGAAATCGACCACCAGACCCTGGCGCTGGTGCGCCGAGATCGGCGTGAACAGCGTGGTGTCGTAAAAGCGTTGCTCACAATGTTCGCGCCCGAGCACCGCAAAGCGCGAGGGGCTCGAGCAGAACGGTTCGCCGCCTTGCGCAAGCAGGCGCGGGCCCTGGTCGCTGTCGAGGCTCGCATAGACGTAATAGACGTCCTGGAAGAGGACCTCGTCGATGGTGCGCACGCAGCCGCCGGGATTGAGGCTCCACCAGCCGCGGCTTTCCCAGCCTTCGCCGCGTCGCCTGGCGACAGCCGTCCAGATGTGGCCGTGCGTGCGGTTGCAGAGGGTGAGGCCGACCTGATTGGCGCGCTGACGCGCGGCGACCTCGAGCGCGTCGATAAGTTGATCTTCGCTGGCGTTGGGCGCGAGCCGCGCGGCCGCGCGGAATTGGGCGATCGCCGCGGCGATGGCGCGCGCATCGATGCTGCGCTGGTTGGCGTAGAGATCGTAGCCGGCGTCGTCGAGCAGACGCTGCAAACCGGCTTGGCGCGCGCGCGCAAGCGTATAGGGCTCGGCCTCGGCGAAAGAAGTGCGCCAGGAATCGCGCTTGTTGATCTGCACACGGCGGAAAAGCCGTTCTTCCAGGCCCTGCACCGCGCAGTCCGGCGGGTTCTCGAATTGGAACGAACGGTTCGGATCGATGCAGATGCGGGCGTCGCCGCCCCATTGGTTGCGCCCGCCGCGGTGGGCGGAGGAGGTGCGCGCGTAGAGATAGTGGGTGCCGCGCGCGAGCGGCGCGGCGACGGCGACGCGGCATTCGCCGGGACGCAGCCGCGTCCAGCCTTGTACGAGGATCGCTTGACCAACGGGGCGGGCGGTGGCGGCCTCGAGCACGTAACTGGTCTCATTGCAGACCTGCCAGCCGTTTTGTCCCTGCGCCGCGGCGTGCCCGGCGAACGCCAGTGCGACGGCGCATGCAGCTGCGGCGAAACCGGCGATCGCCCGCGCGCTAGTGAATGAGCGTGCCAACGCCATGTTCCGTGAACAATTCCATCAGCATGACGTGCGGGGTGCGCCCGTCCAGAATCACCGCCGCTTCGACGCCGTGATCGAGCGCCGCAATGCAGGTTTCGAGTTTCGGGATCATGCCGCCGGTGGCCATGCCGCTCTTGATCGCTTCGCGCGCCTGGGTGACCGTCATTTCGCGGATCAGCTCGCCGTTGGCGTCGATGACGCCAGACACGTCCGACAGCAACAGGAAGCGCTTTGCGGAAAGCGCCTTGGCGATAGCGCCCGCGGCGGTGTCGGCATTGATGTTGTAGGTCTTGCCATCCTCAGAAACGCCGATCGGCGCGATTACCGGAATGTAGTCCTCGGGTGCGTCGATCAGTGCTTGGATGAGCGTCGGATCGACATGCGTCGGTTCGCCGACGAAACCGAGATCGACGACCTGCTCGATTTTGCTGTCCGGATCCTTGCGTTTACGCATGGCTTTTTCGACCGTGATCAGGCGCGCGTCCTTGCCCGAAAGTCCGACGCCGCGCACGTCGGCTTCGCGGCCCGCGGCGGTGATCAGGTGCGCCAGTTCCTTGTTGACGCTGCCGGACAGCACCATCTCCGCGACTTCCATGGTGTCGGCGTTGGTCACGCGCAGCCCGTCCACGAATTCGGATTTCACACCGGCGCGGTCGAGCATGCGGCTAATCTGCGGCCCGCCGCCATGCACGACTACCGGATGAATACCCACCAGCTTCAACAAGACGACGTCTGCGGCGAATTTGCGGGCGCTTTCCGAGTCGCCCATGGCATTGCCGCCATACTTCACCACGACCGTTTCGCGGTCATAGAGCTGGATGAAAGGAAGCGCCTCCGCGAGCGTCTTCGCCGTGGCGAGGCCGTTCTCGAGCGCCGCGAGGCGGTCCTTCGGAATTGGCTTGTTCACTGGCGCTCCTTAAGCGGTAAAGCAGGCAACGCCAAGGCCGCTATGTCGGCGCGGAGCAGATCGATGCCGAGGCCTGTTTCGGAAGAGGTAGCCCGCACGTAAGGGTAGGCGGCGGGGCGCTTGGCGATCGCGGCGCGGGCGGCTTCGGCGCTTTCGGCGACTTCGCTGGCTTTGAGTTTGTCGGTTTTCGTGAGCGCAATTTCGTAGATGACCGCGGCTTGATCGAGCGCGTCCATGACATCGTTGTCATGCGGCTTCACGCCGTGGCGGGAATCGATCAGCAGGATGACGCGCTTCAGCGAAGTGCGGCCGCGCAGGTAATCGCGGACCAGACGGGTCCAACGTTCAATGTCGGCTTTCCCCCCCGTGGCGTAGCCGTAGCCCGGCATATCGACGAGACGAAGCCTGTCGCCCACGCGGAAGAAGTTGAGTTCGCGCGTGCGGCCCGGTTCGGTCGAGGCGCGCGCGAGTTTGTTGCGTCCGGTAACAGCGTTGATGAGCGATGATTTGCCGACATTCGAACGACCCGCGAACGCAACTTCGGGAAGATTTTCATCTGGCAAGTGCTCCATCGAAGGAACGCCGCGCTCGAACTCGATTGGGCCAGCGAACAGTAACCGCCCCGCTTCGAGCCAATCGTCGGTATTGATATCTTCTACCAACCCAATCTCCGTCATTCCGGGCGAGCGGAGCGAGGCCCGGAACCCAGGGGATCATAGAGCAGGTCGTTTGCCCCTAGGTAGCTTCCGGATGGCGCTCCGCGCCTCCGGACTGACGGAGCTTCATTCCGCTGGCTGTGCAGGCGCATTCCGCATCCGCGCCAGCCATTTGTCGAACTCGGTTTCGACGCCCTGTCTGCGCATGATTACGTATTGCTGAATGATGGTGATCAGGTTTGACCACGTCCAATAGATGACCAGGCCCGCCGGAAAGCTCGCGAACAGAAACATGTAGACGATCGGCAGCCACTGGAAGATCGCCGCCTGCGTCGGATCGGTCGGCGGCGGCGAGAGTTTCTGCAGCGCCAGCATCGAGGCGCCGTAAAGGATCGGCCACACGCCGATGCCGATCCAGGCGCCGATGATCGGGACGGTATGCGGATTGAACGGCAGCAGCCCGAACAGGTTGACGACTGAAGCTGGATCCGGCGCGGAGAGATCGCGAATCCAGCCGAAGAATGGCGCGTGCCGCATCTCGATGGTGACGCTCAGAGTCTTGTAGAGCGCGAAGAACACCGGGATGGTCAACAGGATCGGCAAGCATCCCGCGGCGGGGTTCACCTTCTCGGTCTGATAGAGCTTCAGCATCTCCTGCTGCTGACGCTGGGGATCGGCGGCGTAGCGCTCCTGGATTTCCTTCATCTTCGGCTGCAGGCCGCGCATCTTCGCCATCGACTTGGAGGACGAATAAACGAGTGGGAAAAGCAGCAGCTTGATCACCACGGTCGAGAGCAGGATGGCGACGCCGAAATTGTAGGCCACACC
>JAFEDV010000067.1 GCA_018241475.1 Pseudomonadota bacterium
CATGATCAGCACGGTCGTGAACATCACCGCGCGGGCGGCCAGGCTGCGCGGAGCAACCCGTTTCATCATGCGAGCAACAGCGTCCATGAGATCCCCGGCGCACGCGCGAGCGCGCGCGAGGAAACTGGCGAAGTTTGGTTACAATGCGCTGAAGCGCATGGATACCGATTGGAGAGATCGCTTAAGGCGCGATTCATCCATGCTCGTCGCGGGCGCGCTTGACGAACACGTAGAACGCGCCCGCGCCGCCGTGCGAGCGATGCGCCCGCGCGTAACCCGCGATGAGGGGGCGGATTTCCTTGGCCGCGAGCCAAGCGGGCAGCATGCGCTTCAGCACGCCCTCCCCGCCCCGGCCGACGCCTGTGATCACGATCACGGCGCGCTGGCCGCGCTTCTGCGCGCGGTGCAGAAAGCGGGCAAGCGTTGCAAACGCCAGGTCGTGCGTGTGACCGTGCAGGTCGAGTACCGCGCCAATTGCGACATCGCCGCGGCGTACGCGCTTTTCGTCGGATCTGTCCTGCGGCGGCGCGGCGGCGCGCGCAGTCTGTACAGGCTTGCGCGGCTCGTCAGCGGCTGGCGCACCCTTGCGCTGCAAAGGACGCGCACGCTCGCAATCGCCTTCATCCGTAGCCGGCGCCCGGCGGCGCGCCTTCACCGTGGAGGCAACGCGACCCCAAAGCTTCCGTTCGTCGGCGGTGAGATCGCGCTTGTTCTTGCTCACGCGGCGGCGACGCGCGCCAGCCGCCAATTCGGATCGGCCGAACGCACCGCCCGCTCGAACGTCCAGCGCTCGTGCGCATCGCGGACGCCATGCGCTCCTTCGGCCAGCTCCGACTCGAACTTCACGGTGACGCGGGCGGTATCGCCCGCCAGCTCCGCCGCGGCAAGATCGGCAGACTTCAGGCGCACGAACTCGGGACCCGCCTCGCCCTTCGTTTCGCGCGCGGCGATGGCGGCGACATAGGCGTCGAATACGCGCGGTGTCAGCAGATTGCGCAAAGCCTCGCGGTCGCCCTTTGCAAAAGCGTTGACGATGATCTCGTAGGCGCCCTTCGCGCCGCTCATGAAATGCGCAATGTCGAAGCTCGGATCGGCCCGGACGATCGCCAACACGCCCTCGCTCGCGGGATTGCCGGCAAACGCCTGCGGCAACTGCGCGGCCGGCGAACCAAAGCCTCGCCCAAACGCGCCTTGCGCGACCTGAGGGCGCGGATCGACGGGGCGCTCCGCGCCCGTGCGGCGCCCAAGCGTCGCGTAAAGCCGGAAGAGAACAAAACCAGCGATGAACGCGAGGACAACGATCTCGATCGTGTTCTGGTCCAAAATCCAACTCCGTGCCGGTGAGTCCAGGCCCTCTAACAGACAAGATAGTGCTAACAGCCGCCCGCCGCCAGCGCGGTTGCGGGGCGCCCCCGCGCGTGTTAGCCCGCCGCGGCCCCCATTACACGGAGCTTGCGCATGACCACGCAACCCGGCCCCGAATTCGGCCAATCCGCTGAATCCCCGCATTTGCGGGTGCTTTCGCAGTACGTGAAGGAGCTGTCATTCCGCAACGCGATGGCCGCGGCATCTTCGCAGGCTTACGATCATCAACCAACCATCGACATGGGCGTCGAGGTGAAATCGCGGCCGATCGGCGACCAGGGCGAGGCGATCGAGGTCGATCTCTGCATCAATGTGGCCGCGAAGCGCGCCGAGACGGTCATGTTTTCGGCGAGTCTCGTCTATTCGGGCCTGTTTCAATTCGTGAACATGCGTCCCGAAGAAATCGAGCCGCTGATCTGGGTGGAGTGCCCTCGCCTTCTGTTCCCCTTCAGTCGCCAAATCATGGCCGAGGTCACGCGCGAGGGCGGTTATCCGCCGCTCATGATAAACCCCATCGACTTCACGCCGCTTTATTGGGCGGAGCTGCGCGACCGACAGGCGCGCGATGGGCAATCGCCCGGCGCAACAGCGGCTCCCGCGTTCTAGAGTCAGGTCCCGTACTTCAACCACAAAGCGTTCGGACCGAGCTTAGCGACAAACGCGGCGTGCGCTTCCGCTTCGGCCGATGTCTCGAGCGCAGTCAGCGGCGTTGGTCGCGCCGCACGCCGAATGTACTCGATCGGCGCCTCGCTCAGCGCCTGTGCTGCAACTGCGACATCGAATGCCAGCCGCTGCTCGCGACCGCCTCTGAGCTGCAGGTACACTTCGGCCAGAATGCGCGCATCGATCAGCGCGCCGTGACCTCCCGGCCCCTTGCGTGCGGCCAGATCGAAGCCGTAGCGGTCGAGCTGAAAACGGCGCGCCAACGCATCGAGCGAACACGATGCGCCCGGAAAGCGCTTGCGCGCGATCGCCAGCGTATCGACAAACCGATCATTGCCGTGGCGCGGCAAGTCGCAGCGCGACAATTCCGCGTTGAGAAAGCTCTGGTCGAACGCGGCGTTGTGCGCGACCAGCGGGGCGTCGCCGACAAAGTCGAGCAGCTCGCGCGCAACATCCGCGAACTTGCGGTGCCTTGAAAGAAACTCCCCTGTGAGGCCGTGCACGCGCACCACTTCTTCGGGCACGCCGCGCTCCGGGTTTACATAGGCGTGAAACTCGCGCCCGGTTCGCTCGAGATTAATGATCTCCACGCAGCCGATTTCGACAATGCGGTCGCGCTCGCGCGGCTCCGGATGGTCCGGAAACGTGCCGGTGGTCTCCGTATCAAAGACGATCTCGCGCATGGATTCGGCGCTATACTTGTTTGCGAAGGGCGTCCAGCATGGCGCGGACTTGCCTGCGGGTCTCGTCCAATGCGACGCCGGTGTCGATGACGAAGTCCGCGCGCGCCCGCTTCTCCGCATCGGACATCTGGCGCGAAAGCAGAGTGGCGTACTTTTCCTCGGTCATGCCGGGCCGGGCGAGAACGCGGGATTTCTGGACCTCTGCCGGCGCGGAGACGACGACGACCTTGTCGACGCGGCGCTCGCCGCCGGACTCGAATAACAATGGTATGTCGAGCACGACGACCGCACGGCCCTCAGCGCGGTGTCGCTCGAGGAAATCCGCCTGCGCCTGGCGCACCAGCGGATGCACGATCGATTCGAGCCTCCCGATCGCCTCGGGATTGTCGATCAGGCGCGCGCTCAACGCCTGCCGGTCAATGGCGCCGTCGCGCGCGACGCCGGGAAACGCGGCCGCGACGGGAGCAACCGCTGCGCCGCCTTTGGCATAGAGCGCATGGACCGCACCATCCGAATTGAAGCAGGGCGCACCCTCCTCCGCAAACATTTGCGCGACCGTGGATTTGCCCATGCCGATCGAGCCGGTGAGGCCGATGACGATCATGCCGTTTCACCGAGGACGGCGAGCAGGCGCGCCCGCGCCGCGCCGGCGTTCGGCTTGATGCCGAACCACAGTTCGAACGAGCGCACCCCTTGGTGGATCAGCATGCCGAGGCCGTCGACCGTGGCGAGGCCGCGTTCGCGTGCAGCGCGAAGCAAACCGGTTTCGAGCGGCCGGTAGACCATGTCGGCGACGATGGCGCCGGCGCGCAAATGGCCGAGGGGCCACTCAAAGCTTTCGCCGCTGCCGGCCATGCCGAGCGTCGTCGCCTGCACGACAAGGTCGGCCGCCCCGAAGCCGCGCTCGAGGTCTTCCCAGCGCAGGCTGCGCCCATTCGGCACCGCCGCCGCCGCAGCCTCGCCGCGTTCGGCGGTGCGATTGGCGAAGTGGATCGTGTCAACGAACGGCGAAAGCGCCTCGCCGGCCGCCAGCGCCGCGCCGCCGGCGCCGAGCATCAATACGCGGCTCCTGCGGGCGCGCCAGCCGGGTGCGCTTTCGTCGAGCGAATCCAGAAAGCCGGCGCCATCCGTGTTGAAGGCGCTGACGGCGCCATCATCCTCCCAGCGCCACACGTTCGCGGCCGCGCATTCGCTGCGGTCCGCCGCTCGCGCGGCGGCTTCCTTGTGCGGCGCTGTTATGTTGAGGCCGTGCAGACCCAGCGCCTTCAGGGCCTTGAGCGCCGGCTCGGCGTCTCCCGCCTTCAGCGGCAGCGCAACATAGACGGCATCTAGTCCGTGATCGGCGATCCAGCCATTGTGCATGGCGGGCGACAGCGAGTGCGCGACGGGATCGCCGATTACAGCAAGCACCTTGGTGGCGCCGGAGATAGTCACGCCGGCAACTCCCCCTGCTCGCGCAGGAATGACAGGAGAGGCAAGAGCGGCAGCCCAAGCACAGAGAAGTAGTCGCCCTCGACGCGCTCGAACAGCTGGGCGCCCAGGCCTTCGAGCTGATAGGCGCCAACGGCGTGCAGCGCCGCGTCGCCTGCCCGATCCAGGTATCGATCGAGAAAGGCGTCGGAGAAGTTGCGCATGGTAAGGCGCGGGGTGTCCGTCGCGCGCCAGACGACAACTTCATTTCGGACGACCGCCGCGGCAGTGATGAGTTCGTGAGTGCGCCCACGCAATAGCCGCAACTGCTCGCGCGCTTCATCCCGATGCCTCGGCTTGTCCAGCGTCGCACCGTCTATGGCCAGCATTTGATCGGCCCCAATCACCAGGGCGCCGGCGGGCCCTGAAACCGACCTTGCCTTCAGCGTGGCCAGCGCTTCGGCTTGCGCGCGCGGCGACTTGGATTCGGTGCGGAGGCGCTGCTTGGCCGCCTCTTCGTTGCAAGCAGGCGCAATCGTCTCGAATTCGACGCCGGCGTCCTCCAGCAACCGCCGTCGCGCCGCGCTGATGGAGGCGAGCACAACGCTCATCCGCCGCGGTGCTCCGCGAGGAGGTTCAGAACCGCCGCCGCAGTCTCTTCGATGGATCGTCGCGAAACGTCGATCGTCGGCCACCCCTCCCGGTCGAACAACCGTTGCGCATCCATTACTTCGCGCCGCAACGCCTCCTCCTCCGTGTAGTCGCCCGCCCGTGTTTCCTTCATCGCGACGAGTCGATTCTTGCGGATGTGCACCAGCCGGTCTGCGGATATCGTCAGGCCGACGACAAGTGGACGTTGCTTGGCGAACACCTCGGGCGGAAGCGGGACATTCGGGACCAGCGGCACGTTCGCCGCTTTGACGCCGCGGTGCGCAAGATAGACGCTGGTCGGCGTCTTGGAGGTGCGGCTGACGCCGACCAGGATCACATCGGCGCTGGATAGTTCGATGACTTGCTGACCGTCGTCGTGATCCATGGCGAAATCGAGCGCGTCGATGCGCTTGAAGTATTCGGCGTTGAGCTTGCGGGCGGCGCCGACCCGGTGGTTAAGCTCCTGGCCGAGATAGCGGGAGGCAATGTCGAGAACAGGATCGAGAACCGCTACACAAGGTATGTGCTGCTTGGCGCAGTGTTCCTCCAGCATGGCCCGGTGTTCCAGATTGGAGAGGGTGAACATCACGATCCCGGGGGCGGCCGAGATCTCGGCCAGAACCCGCGCTAGCTGCCGCACCGAGCGCACCAGGAAATAGGAGTGTTCGATCGGCATGATGTTGTCGAACTGGGCGCAGGTGGCGCGCACGATCCCCGCCAAGGTTTCCCCGGTGGAGTCCGAGACGAGGTGGACGTTAAAATAGGTCGCCAATCGATGACGCATCGTCACCTCATATCAGACCGCTTCGCGCTGTGAACAACCTGTCAGAAACTCCTGCGCAACCGCGGCCGATCCCGACGCCGGTCCGCCGGATCATTGTATTCGCTTCGCCCGATGCGCGATTCCCTCCCCTGTTTTCCACAACGCCCCGCACTAGAGGCAAGGGAATCACGGAGACGAATCGAACCGTGCAACATCCTCTGGCCAAAGCGCTTTTGGCGCATGGCGCTGGAGAGGAAGTTTGTGGATTAGAGGTGGACACAAAACTTGTCCCGCTTTGCATATCGCTACAACAACGAGTCCTCCTTAATCACGATTCAAGACTTAGGTTTGGAAGGAGAGAATGGCCGACCCGAAAGACGTCTCGGTTCTCCTGCGCGCTCTGAACGGAGAGAGGGTCGACCCTCCACCGATCTGGATCATGCGCCAAGCCGGGCGTTACCTCCCGGAATACCGGGAGCTACGAGGCCGCGCGAAGAGCTTCCTGGATTTCTGCTACTCCCCTGCCCTTGCGACCGAAGCGGTGCTGCAGCCGCTACGGCGCTTTCCCCTCGATGCCGCTATTCTCTTCTCGGATATTCTAGTTATTCCCGACGCCCTCGGCCAAAAGGTCTGGTTCGTCGAAGGGGAAGGACCAAGACTCGAGCCCTTGATTGGACAAGAGCGTTGGGTCTTTGGCGATACTGAGAAAGCCATACAGCGCCTCTCGCCGGTTTACGAAGCCATGCAACGCATTCGCGGACAGATTGCCAAAGACGTCGCACTGATCGGCTTCGCGGGCGGGCCGTGGACGGTGGCGACCTATATGTTGCAGGGTCGCGGCGGGGACAAAGATGACGCCAGACGCACGGCGTATCTTCGACCCTCGGAGATTGATGCGCTTCTGAGCTTATTGGTCGAAACCACCGCCCGGCACGTCGCGGCCCAAGTCAAAGCCGGCGCTGACTGCGTACAGATATTCGAGAGCTGGGCGGAAGGGCTTCCGCTTGCTTTGTTCGAGCGCCTGATCCTGAAACCGACCGCGGCGCTCGTTTCGCGCTTGCGCGCGCTTGGCGTGACCGCCCCGATCATCGGCTTCCCACGCGGCGCCGGCGCGCACATGGGCCGCTACGCGCGCGAGACCGGGATCACTGCGCTTGGCGTGGACACTCAAACGCCAGCGGCGTTCGCGCGCGAACAAGCGCCAGCCAACATGCCGCTGCAAGGCAATCTTGATCCGCAATTGGTGGTTGCCGGCGGCGAAGTACTGGAACAAGGCGTACGCCATGTGCTCGACGTGTTTCGCAACGGCCCGCATATCTTCAACCTTGGTCACGGCATTACGCCGGACGCCACGCCCGAAAACGTCTCCGCGCTTGTGCGCATTGTGAAAGGCGCAGCGTGAGCGCCATCTCGCTGGAAGAGGACAACCCCTCGCCTGCCGTGCAGGACAGGCCTGGCTTGCGCATCATCACGTCGCGCCGGGTCGCCATCATTCTCTTCAACCTGGGCGGCCCCGATGAACCGAAAGCCGTGCGGCCGTTTCTGTTCAATCTCTTCAACGATCGCGCCATCATTCCCTACCCGCAGCCATTTCGCCTTCTGCTGGCCGGGTTGATTGCGCGTTCGCGCGAACCCGTCGCGCGCGCCAACTACGATCTGATCGGTGGCCGCTCGCCAATCCTGCCCGAGACGCTGCAGCAAGCCGGAGCGCTCGAAGCGGCCATCGCCAAACGCGTCGACAATGTGACGTTCAAATGCTTTCCGGCGATGCGCTACTGGAAGCCGTTCGTAAAGGATGCGGCGCGAGCGGCGGAAGCGTGGGGCGCAACCGACGCCATTCTCTTGCCGCTCTATCCGCAATTCTCAACCACCACGACGGCGTCTTCGCTTCGCGCCTGGCGGCGAGTCTCCAAGCTGCCGGTCTCGACAATCTGCTGCTACCCACTGGGTCAGAAGTTCGCGCAGGCGCACGCCAATGCGATCATGGAAACCTGGCGCAACGCAGGCGAGCCGCCCAATCCGCGGGTGCTGTTCTCAGCGCACGGCTTGCCCAAGCGCGTGATCGCAGCCGGCGATCCGTATCAATGGCAGATCGAGCAATCGGCAACAGCCGTGAAGCGTTATCTGCCCCCCGGATGGGAGACGCGCGTGTGCTACCAATCGCGCGTGGGGCGGCTCGAATGGCTCGGTCCATCCACGGAAGACGAGGTCATCGCGGCGGCGCGCGATCTGACGGGTGTGATCGTGACGCCGATTGCGTTCGTCTCCGAACACGTCGAAACCCTGGTCGAGCTAGACATTGAGTACGCGCAACTCGCCGGCGAACGGGGCGCGCCATATTATCTGCGCGCTCCCGCTCTCGGGGCGGC
>JAFEDV010000068.1 GCA_018241475.1 Pseudomonadota bacterium
AGGCGTCTCCAGGAAGCTCGCGCTAGAGTGCGCGCGGTACACGGCCACGCAGTACTTCCCCACCCTTACGCCGGGCGCGATGCGTAACGGCGTCCGCAACGAGAATCTCGAACGCCAGACCTTTGCCGACGAAAGCTTCGACCTCGTCGTCACGCTCGACGTCATGGAACATGTCAACGAGCCTGAGATGTGCTTCCGCGAAATCTGGCGCACGCTGAGGCCGGGCGGCGCCTATCTGTTCGCCGTGCCCACCTACAAGGAAAACATCGTCAGCGAACGCGCAGCCCGCTTCCTGCCAGACGGGACGGTCGAGCACTATCGCGAGCCTGAATATCACGGCAATCCCGTAGATCCGCGCGGCTCCCTGCTCACGTTCCGCTACGGCTACGACCTGCCGGAACTGATCCGCTCCTGGGCGCCGTTCGATACGCGCGTCCATCGTTTCCACGATCACCGGCACGGAATCATCGGCGACTTCACCGAGATCTATGTCTGCACGCGCGCCGAAGCCTGAGCACGCGCCTCGACGAGCGCCTTCGTGTTCGGAAAGTCAGGAATTCACCGACCAACCAGTTTGGCGGCCTCAATCCGAGAAGTGGGGATTTGTCGCGCGCAATTCAGCCGAGTCGGTTTGCGCGACGGCGCAAGCGACAATCGCCCAAGAATGCGAACTTTCTGGGCTGCGGCATCCTCATGTGACCGAAAATTAGGTTGATTTTCGGCGCTCAATCCGACCGGTGCCGGCGCGCGCCTAGACTGGCGCCCATGTCCGACACATCGCGCCTCGCCCTTCCCTACCTCGCCGCCGGTCAGGCGCAGAAACACGTCACCGTCAACGAATCGCTGCGCCGGCTCGATGCGCTGGTGCAGCTCTCGGCGGTCTCGGCGACGACGACGACGCAGCCCGGCGCGCCGAACGATGGCGACATCTATCTGCTGCCCGGCGGCAAGACCGGCGCGGCGTGGAGCGCAATGGCCGAGGATGCGCTCGCCTATTATCGCGACGGCGTGTGGGAAGAGCTGACGCCGAAGCCGGGCTGGCGCTGCTACGTGCAAGATGCCGATGCCTTCTATGCGCACGGCGCCGGCGGCTGGCGGCGCATGGCCGCGCCCGAGGAGCGCCGGTTCATCTTCACCCCCGGCGGCGACGGCGTCGTTTCGATCTACCGTATCGACACATCCCGCGTGCAGAACCCGCGCACCGCGACGATCGCCGGCATCGCCGGCGACATCGTCACACTCAGCACGGGCGACGCGGGACTCTTCTTCAACCAATCCTTCATGGCTGGCGTCTCGTATGTGCGCATCTGGAACACGTCGAAGACGCCCAACCAGCCGGCCTGGGTGAGGGCCAGCGGCGGCGCCGATCAGCTCACCGTCGTCGATGCGGCGGCG
>JAFEDV010000069.1 GCA_018241475.1 Pseudomonadota bacterium
ATCCCCTTCGCGCACGCCGCGCTACATATCTGGCGCCGCGTTTCACCTGCCGCGCCGATGCTTCCGGCCACACTTGCGCCAGCGCCAGCAGATCGCGCAGCGCCGCATCGACGGCCGTCAGGTCGATCGGCGCTGCCGCTTTGCGGGCGTTCTCGAGCGCGGCCCCGGCGGTTCGCAGGACCGTCCGCGCGGGCTTGCCCGATCGTTTGGCCATTTTGCGGGCCGCCTTCGACAGCGCGGCCAGATTTCGCGCTTCCGCGAGCGAATCCATGATGGCGCGCGCGGAATTGTTGAATACCGCCGCAAGCCCCGGCGCGAAGGCGTGCCCGACACGCGCCAGCGCCTGCGCTCGCTTCAGCCTGACGCGGCATGCATGGATCGCGCCCGAGGCGCCGTCGTCGAGGGCGGCGGCGGCGGCGCGCACCTCCTCGGAGAGCGCTGCTCGGATATCGAAACTCGCACCCGGAGAACGCATTATCGCGCCTTTCCGCCGCCTCCCTGCGGCGCCTAACCGGCCATCTTCTTGAGCGTTCCCGAAAACGCAAGTAGCGCGCGCGCCTCTTGCGTGACGATGCCGCGCACGAAGATCAGTGAACGCGTCGCGCGCAGCACCTCGCCTTTCGCCTCGATCGTCTCATCCAGTCCGCCCGGGGACAGAAATTCGCAGTGGAACGCGACGGTAACCGCCTTCGCGCCCGCGAGCGCTTCGTGTGCGATGGCGAAGAGCGCGAAATCGGCGAAGCTCATCAGCGCGCCGCCATGGATAGTGCCGCCGCCGTTGAGATGCGTGCGTTTCGGCTCGAACGCGCAGGTCACCGCGCTGCCGCTGCCGCGAAAACAGAACGGCCCTATCGCCGTCTCGAACGGGTCCTCGCCCGCGCCCCATGTCATCCAGCCCCGAAACGGTCCCTCGCTAATGACAACAGGTCCCGCATTTCCGACGTTCTCTGCCATCGGGAACCTCCCACGCACATGGTTGGCATGTTAGGACGGACCCCGGCAAGGCAGGGGATTCATGCGCCGATTATTGACACTCGCTGCGACGCTTCTCTTGGCGCAGTGCGCCACCCCGGGAGAGGATCATCGTTTCAGAGTTGGCCAGGAACAGCAGGGCATGGTGTTCATCGGCCTCGCCGAAGCCAGCGGCGCCACTTCGCCGATCTACACCATGCTTTGGCGGCGCGTTGACCCTGCCACCGGCGCCTTCACGCCAAGCGACGCACACAACAATTTCGAGACGCGCACCGACGATGGCGGTTCCATTCGCATCGAGGGCATACCCGGCGAGTTCGAGTACGCGCGCTTGAGCCCGGGCGTCTACGCGCTTGATAGCGTCTTTGCGCTAATCCCCGCCGGTCACGTGAACTACTTTGCGCCAGGCATCATCGTCGGGCCCGATCGGCCGACCTTCGAAATCCGCGCCGGCGAGGCGATCTATCTCGGCATCTGGCAGCTGAATCTGAACGAAACCACCGCGGTGACTCAGCTCTGGCGTCTCGATCCGCGCGACGCCGACGCCGCGACCCGCCGCGCCAACCAGACTATCGGTCCCGTCGTGCTGCGAGAAACCGGCTCGCGCGCCGTGGCATGCTCGCCGCACCGCATCAACTCCATCAGCCAACGTCAGATCTGCTGATGCAGGCCGCCGAACTCGATCCGCTGCTCGCCGCGATCCGCCGCTTCGTCAACGAGCGACTGATCCCGCTCGAGGCGAAAGTCGCTGAGGATGATTCCATTCCCGCCGATGTGCTCGCCGAGATGAAGGCGCTTGGCCTCTTCGGCCTGTCGATCCCCGAGCAATACGGCGGCCTCGGGCTTTCGATGGAAGCCGAATGCCGGGTGATGTTCGAGTTCTGCCGCTGCTCGCCGGCGTTCCGCTCGTCCTTCGGCACCAATGTCGGCATTGGCAGCCAAGGCTTGGCGATGTTCGGCACGGAGGCGCAGAAACAGAAGTGGCTGCCCGGCATCGCCTCCGGTGAAGTCGTCACCTCCTTCGCGCTCACTGAACCCGAAGCTGGCTCCGACTCCGCCGCCGTGCGCACTAAAGCCGAACGCGCCGGCGACCATTACGTCTTGAATGGCGGCAAGCGTTACATCACCAACGCTAACCGCGCCTCGCTCTTCACCGTCATGGCGCGCACCGATCCCAACCAGAAGGGCGGCGCCGGCGTCAGCGCTTTCCTGGTGCCGCGCGACTCCGAAGGCGTCTCCATCGGCAAGCCCGAAAAGAAGATGGGCCAGCAAGGCGCACACATCTGCGACGTGAATTTCGACAACGTCAAAGTCTCAGCCGACAATCGTCTCGGTGAAGAGGGCCAGGGCTTTCGCATCGCCATGCAGGTGCTCGACCGCGGCCGCTTGCACATCTCATCGGTGTGCGTCGGCGTCGCCGAGCGCTTGATCGAGGAAAGCGTGGCCTACGCGGCCGAACGCAAACAATTCGGCCAGCCGATCGCCAGCTTCCAGATGATCCAGGCCATGCTGGCCGACAGCCGCACCGAGGCCAACGCCGCGCGCGGCATGATCCTCGAAGCGGCGCGCAAGCGCGACGCCGGCGGCGATGTCACCATGGATGCCGCCGCCGCCAAGCTCTTCGCCTCGGAAATGGTCGGCCGCGTCGCCGATCGCGCCGTGCAGATTTTCGGCGGCGCAGGCTATGTCGCCGATCACGGCATCGAGCGCTTCTACCGCGATGTGCGCATCTTTCGCCTCTACGAAGGCACGAGCGAGATACAGCGTCTCATCATCGCCCGCGAAATGATGAAGCGGGGAAGTTAGCGCCGAATTTGAGCCCCGCAGGGGTCGAAGTCCGACCGGTCCGCTGTGCGCCCTGCGACAAAACTGACACGCGGTCGAGGAAAGTCGACCCGCGCCCTTCGGGGCCGCCGGTTCGCAAGGCTCTGTGGATTGCGCGGCCGGCCTGGGGACGCGCAGATTTGCCCCTAGCCGGCGAGTCGATTGAGCGCCGCGCACATCAATAGGGGAGGTGTCATGCGCAGTATCATGCTGGGCGCCGCGGCGGTTGCGCTGCTGGCGACGCCAGGGCTGGCGAACGCGCAAACCAATGCGGTCGTTGGCCTCGATTTCAACAGTGTCGACTTCGGCAGCGGCCCCGGCACATGGGATGTCTATGGGCTGAACGGCGCCTTCAACCACGATTTCTCAAACGGTTGGGAAGTGCAGCTGGACGGTTATGCGGGTCGGGCCTCGCCGCCGCATTTCTGCTGTATCAATACGGATTACGCGGCGCTTCACTTCGGCATGCGACACGACAGTTACAGCATGGCGGGCTTCGTCGGTCTGATGAGCGCCGAGCCTTTTTCGGGAATAGACGTCGGTGTCGAAGGCCAGATGCAGTTTACTCAGGCAATGCTTGAGGGCTCTCTCAGCTACGTCGATTTCGGCGATATCGACCTGAACGCCACCAATGTGCAGGTCGACGGTTCGTGGTTCGTGAACCCGGATTTCGCCGTCAACGCCCTGGTCGGATACACCGACGCCAACGAAGGCAGCAGCAACGGCCACTGGTGGTCCTACGGATTGAGCGGCGAATATCGTTTCGCGAATTCACCTGCGAGCGTGTCGCTGGGCTATCGCAGGTTCGACGAGAGCGGCGCCCACGTCGACACCTGGTCCATTGGGCTCACGCTCGATCTGGGGACCGGGACACTGCAGGACCGCAGCAAGTCTGGGCCAAGTTGGAACGGCGGTCGGTCGCTCTATGATAACGTCGGCCGCACGATCGGCCTCGTCTTCTGATCTCGCCGACGAGGCGCCCCGCCTGCAAGCGGGGCGCCTCCGATCTCGGTTATGAAGCCGGCCATTCGAGTCATGCACTCGAAGGCGGATGCGTCGCCGGTCTCTCGGGGCGCGCAATCAATCGGGTAATGGGTGGTCCATTGCTCGCACGAAAAGTTGAGCAAAAAGCGAGCTTCAGCGCGCCCCGCTCTCGCATTTGGGTGACTAGGGTCCAGACTCATTAAAGCCACCAGACGAGGGCGGCGACAAGGCAGACGGACGCGAGGTAGTTGCGCGCCAGACGGTCGTAGCGTGTTGCGATGCGCCTGAAGTCCTTGAGCCTGTTGAA
>JAFEDV010000006.1 GCA_018241475.1 Pseudomonadota bacterium
AAGTCCCCCAGGGCCGATGGTACTTTGTCTTAAGGCATGGGAGAGTAGGTCGCTGCCGGGTCTGCACGGCGCATGTGAAGTCCAACGAACCCTCAATCACGAAATTTGGCCGCAGCGAACGGCCTTCGATGCCTGACGCGGGATGGAGCAGCCCGGTAGCTCGTCAGGCTCATAACCTGAAGGTCGTAGGTTCAAATCCTACTCCCGCACCCAAAACCAAACGCATCGAAAAGCCCGGCCTCACCGCCGGGCTTTCGCATTATTGGCCCTTGCTTCGCTCAGGTGTTTGCGCTCACGACCACGTATTGTTTGGTCATCAGCGGGTCGAGCCCGCCCGCGGACAATTTCGACATCAGCCATCGCATGTCGCCCGCCTTCGGCGGGTGGGCGTTGTCGCACGTGACGAGCTTCAGGCCGCCTCGCGTGGCCAGATCGATCGCCGTGTCCCGTACAAAGAAGCGCAGGTGCGTGCGGTCCAGCAAGCCTGCATCGCGATAGTGGAAATCGCCCTTGAAGAAGAGATTGGAGATGAATTTGTAGTGGCGGATGTTGGGGACAGAAATGACGAGGCGGCCGCCCGGTGCGAGCAGGCCGGCGATGCGCGTCACCATGGTCCACGGATCGACGAGATGTTCGAGCACATCGAGGCACAGCACGAGATCCAGCGACGCCGCGGCAATATCGCGGTCAAACGTGGAGGTTTCGGCGTCGCCTTCCCATACCCGATCGAGCACCGCCCGCGCGCGCTCGGCGGCCCCGGCGTCGCGTTCCAGGCCGCCCGCCCATTCGACCGAACGGTGCGTCCTGATTGCGGAGATCGTCGCGCCGGTCCCGCATCCGAATTCCAGCACGCGCGCGCATCTCTCCGGCACGTATGGGAGAATCTCATTGCGAGGGGTGTCGTGGTAGCGGGAGGTCATGGCGTCTGGGATCGCTTGGTCCGGTGCGTTAGCGCGGTTCAGTCGTCCGTGAAAGTCAAAGCCCGCTGGCAAGCATCGCTGCGCCGAATTCGGCGATGGGCGTACAAGGGGCCGCGCTCGCAAAGAATTGTTCAACGGATACGCTTTTGAACTTGCGAGCGCCTTTGAAAACAGGCGCCTAGACTGCGGCTGTTGAAGTTCAGAAGCGGCGACGAGCCGACGCAAAACAGCGACGAACGGGAGGCGAGGCTGCCGCGGGCCATATCCGCCGCAGCCTTCTATTCGGTAGGTTGTTCGCAATGGCGGAAACCAGGGCAGCGAGCAGTGCCGCATCGCGCGAGCCCAAGGGCTTGCTCGACCGCCCCGCGTGGACGCGCTGGGGCGCTCACGTGGGGTTCTGGGCGGTTTATCTCGGCGTCCGCACTGCGGCGGCGCTCGCCGATCCGCCACAGGACGCCCGGGATTTCCCTTACTTCTTCAACCGCCTCATGGTCGTGGCGACCTATGCGGTGCTTACCGGTTTGCTGCTTGCAGTCGTCGCTGGCCCGCGGGCGCGGCGATCGGATTGGTGGCGCAACCTCGCGCTCGTGCTCGGGGCGATTGCGCTCGCTCCGCTCACGCAATACGGCGAACAATTCTGGCCGCAGCAGCTCGCCGGCTTTGCGCCCGAGCCATATCCGTTCGTGATCTACCTCTTCCAGTTCGGCTGGGCGTTGCCCCTCTGGGGGTTGACGCAAGCGCTGCTCGGTTATCACTTCGAGACGATGGCGCAGGCGCGCGCCGTCTCGCGCGCGCAGGCGTTGGCCTACGACGCGCAGCTTCGAATGCTGCACTACCAGATCAATCCGCATTTCCTGTTCAACACGTTGAACGCGATCTCGACGCTGGTTCTCGACAAGCGCAACGCGCAGGCTGAGAGCATGTTGTTGAGGCTCGCGGGGTTCCTGCGCTACTCGCTCGATCGCCAGCCGACGGAGCTCGCCAATCTCTCGGCGGAACTCGAAGCGCAACGCAAGTATCTCGAAATCGAGCAGACGCGCTTCGAGGACAAGCTCAAGGTCCGCTTCGACATCGAGCCAGGTCTCGAGAACGCAACGCTTCCGAGCCTGTTGCTTCAGCCCATACTCGAGAACGCCATCAAGTACGCCATCACGCCGCGCACCGAGGGAGGCACGATCAATGTCGCAGCGCGCCGCGACGGCGATACGCTGCGTATTGTGATCGAGGACGATGGGCCAGGTCTGCCGCCGGGGGCCGATCCGGCGCGCCGCCGTGGGGTTGGACTCGCCAACGCGCGCGAGCGCCTTGAAGTGATTTATGGAAACCGCGCGGGCCTGACCGCGCAGAACCGACGCCCGCATGGCTGCCGCGTCGAAGTCTGGTTGCCTTTGGAGGAAGAACGTGTCGGCCGAACCGCTGCGCCTGCTCTTAGCTGACGACGAGCCGCTGGCGCTTCGTCGCATTAGGCTCGCGCTTGAAGACATGCCCGACGTGGAAGTCGTCGGCGCCGCAAGCGATGGCGTCCAGGCGATTTCGCAGATGCGGTCGCTCAAGCCGGATGTCGTGCTCCTGGATATCAAGATGCCGCTGGCCAATGGCTTCGAGGTCGCCAACGCGGTCGAAGATGCAGGCGGGCCCGAGGTGATCTTCGTGTCGGCGTTCGATTCGTATGCAGTGCAGGCCTTCGAAACCGCGGCCATCGACGATCTCGTGAAGCCCGTCGAGTTCGAGCGCCTGGCTTCCGCGATCGATCGCGCTCGCGAGCGCCGGGCGGCGAAGGACGCTGGCCGCCGCGCCGAGGAAATGGCCGCCGTACTCGAAGCGTTGCGGCGCGAAGCCGATGAACGCGACGGGCCGCGCTACGAGAAGGAATTCTGGATTCGCGATCGTGGACGTTTTCTGCGTGTTCCGGTCGCTGATGTCGATCGCATCGAAGCTGAGCGCGATTACGTGCGCCTCCACTGGGAAGGCCGCACGCTGCTTCATCGCGAGACCATGTCCCACCTGGAAGAGAAGCTCGATCCGAACGTGATGCTGCGCGTCCACCGCTCCGCCTTCGTGAACTGGAAGCGGCTCACGGCCGTGCGCCGCGACGCCAACGGACGGCTCATGGCGATCATGAGCAGCGGCGACGAGGTGCCGGTGAGTCGCGCCTACGCGCAGCGCGTGATGGCGGAAGTGAAAGCCCGCGGCTGAGCGGACGCACATTTCCTCGCATGCTGCGCCGGCCTATACAGCCGCCAAGGAGGGGGACATGCGTGGCAAGACCATCGTCATCACCGGAGCGTTCGGCGTTCTTGGCCGCGCCGCCGCGAAGGAAGCGGAGGCGCGCGGCGCGACGGTCGCGATGCTCGACATTCGCGTTTCAAAGCAAAGCGACGCGGGCCCGACGCTCGCTTTGGCCGTCGATCTCGGCGACCTGGCTGCGACGTCTGCGGCCATGCAGTCGATTCGCGCCAAGACAGGCCGCATCGATGCGCTGTTGAACATCGCCGGCGGCTTTGTGTGGCAGACCGTCGAAGAGGGGGATGTCGCCGCATGGGAGCGCATGTTCGCGCTCAACACCAAGACGGCGCTGACGGCTTCCAAGGCGGCGGCGCCGCATCTGATCGAGAGCAGCGGCGCCATTGTCAACGTGGGCGCCAACGCCGCCGTCAAGGCGGGCGCCGGCATGGGCGCTTATGCGGCGTCGAAGATGGGCGTGATGAAGCTGACCGAGAGCATGGCGGAGGAGCTCAAAGGCAAGGTTCGCGTCAACGCGGTGCTGCCGTCGATCATCGACACGCCACAGAACCGCAAGGACATGCCGAACGCAGACCCGAACGTCTGGGTGAAGCCGAGTGCGCTGGCGAAGGCGATGCTCTTTCTTGCCTCCGACGACGCCAGCGCCATCACCGGCGCCTTGGTGCCCGTGACCGGTCAGGTCTGAAAGAGGTAGCGCGCCCGCATCTGCAGTGAGTAGGCGCGCGATAGAAGCGGTTTCACGGGGTCGGGCAGCGCCGCGAAGTCCTCCAACGGCATGTTGAGTGATGGACGGCCCATGTGGTTGACTTCGTCGAAGAACCAGTTGCGGGCATAGACAATATAGAGAATGGGTCGCGCGACGGTGCTCCGGTTCGGCATGCCGGAATGCTTGGTGCGATAGTCGATGAGCAGGCAGTCGCCGCGGCGAATGTCCACGGAGACGAGCTGTTCCGGCGCCACCGGCCGCTTCTCCGGCCAGCGATGCGAACCAAGACAAACAGCGGTTGGGCCGATGGACTGATCAACGTCAATGAGCGGGATCGCGACATTGATCGCGTAGGTCGGCAGGTTGGTGCTCACCTCGTCCTGTTCGAACAGATAGGCATTGTCCGAGTGGATGCGTTGCAGTTCCGCGCCAGGGTAGGATGCAACCGCCGTGACGCCGCTGATGCGCATGTCCGATCCCAACTCCGAGGCGAGAAACGGATGCAGCAAGGGGTTGGCAAATAGCATTGGGTTCGCGAATGCCCCGCTGAGCTTCACGAGCACTTCGTAGCGCTTCTCTCCGACCCGCAAGACAGGGTTCGGAGCGGGACGCTTCGCTGCTATCGCCATCTCGGTTTCATCGCGTCCCCAATCGGATTCGTAGCTCTCGCGGAGGTAATCGATTCCGGCTTGCGGGAAGACGCCGCGCAGCAGCACGCAGCCATTCTCATGCAGCGCCGCCTGCGCCGCCTGCAAGGTTGAGGGGCTGAGCGCGGAGGCATTCCTCTCGAAGTCGGATATGCTGACGATCCAGGTCATGGCGCCTTATACCGGCTTCAGAACGGCCGGTTTAGCTGAATTTGCCGTGGCGGCCTTCGCCCTGCGCGAAGCGTTGCGCGCCGGAGGTGGTTTCGCCTGAGCGGAGCGTGTCGAGGCCGCGACTCACTTCGTTTTCGAGAGCCTCGGCCTCAGCCATGCCCCATTGCTCGAACGCCGAGGCGCGGTCGTTGCGCAGACATGTCTGCGGGAAAGCGGCGATCTCTCTTGCAAGCGCCACCGCCCGTGCCAAGGCTTCGCCCTTCGGCGCGATGCGATTGGCGAGCCCGATGGAAAGCGCTTCGGCCGCATCGACTGGACGGCCCGTCAGGATGAGATCCATCGCGCGCGAGTGCCCAATGAGGCGGGGCAAACGGATCGTGCCGAGATCGACGAGCGGAACGCCGAAGCGGCGGCAATAGATGCCGAACGTAGCGCCTTCGGCCATCACGCGCAGATCGCACCAGAGCGCAAGTTCGGCGCCGCCGGCGACAGCGTAGCCCTCGATCGCCGCAATGACGGGTTTCGACAGACGCATGCGCGTCGGTCCCATTGGAGCAAGGGTGTTCAGGCCGCCAGAAGCAACACGGCTGCTGTCGCCGTCGGCGATCGCCTTCAGGTCGGCGCCCGCGCAGAACGCGCCGCCGGCGCCGGTCAGGATGGCGACTGAAGCGGCGGCGTCGCCATCGAACGCCAGAAAAGCATCGAACAAGGCGCGCGCAGTCGCCGCATCGACGGCGTTGCGCCGTTCCGGACGATTGATGATGATTACGGTGACTGGGCCGTCACGCGCGATGTCGATCGTGCTCATGGAAGGCGCCTCCGCCGCAACCATGACGGCGAAGGCGATTTCGATCAATCCGAGGAGTTAGCCGCTTGGCTGGGCGGCGGCGTCCAAGCGGGGCCGGTGAATTCAGCCTCAATGATGAACTCGACATTGTCGCCGACGCCCATGTTCGTGCCGGGCGGCGGCAAGCCGATCGTCATGCCGAAGTCCGAGCGCTTCACCGAGCCGTGCGCCGAGAAGCCGATGCGTGCATTGCGATCATAGATATTGCCGACATAGCCGCCGTTGAAAGTCGCCTCGAACGTCGCTGGTCTAGTCACGCCGTGGAAGGAAAGATCGCCCACGACGCGGGCTGTGTTCGGGCCGGTTCTCTGGATGCGTGTCGAGCGGAAAATTATCTGTGGGAACTGCTGGGCGTTCAGCCATTCCGGTCCACGCAGCATGCCAAGAAAACCGGCTGGCGGGTTATCGCTCTCGAGCGAGCGCGGATCGATAGTTGCGACGAGGCTCGCATTCTCGGGATGGGCGGGATCGATCTGCAGCGTCGCGTCCCAACGCGCGAGGCGTCCGGTAAAGTGCGAAAAGCTCAGATGGTCGACGCGAAAAATGAGGCTGGCGTGCGCCTTGTCGAGCTGATAGGCGCCGGCGGGCAGGCCTTCGGCGGAGGGCGTGCTAGCAGCTGCGACAGCAGTCGTCGGCGCCTGTTGCTGACGCTGGGGCGAAGGCGGTTGTGAGCACGCCGCAAGCGCCGCCAACGCCGCCGTGAGAATCAAGCGCTTCATCTCATCCATCCTTGACCGTGTACGTCCGTTGCGATCTCTCGTGCCTGTCCACTAAGACGAAGGGCCAGCCGGGGAGCCGACATGTCGAACCGCCATCTTTCAAAAAAGTTTCTGGCCGCACTTGGATTTGCGCTCATTCTTGGAGTTCCCGTGATCACCACGCCGGCATCCGCTCAAAGCTCACCAGCAGCCGAGCCCGCCGATCCCAATCTGTGGCTTGAGGACATTGACGGGCCGCGCGCGATGGAGTGGGTGCGCCGCGAAAACGAGCGCTCGCTGCCGGTCCTCGAGAATGATCGGCGTTATCCTGCGCTTCTGCAGTCCGCATTGCAGGTCGCCCAGAACCGCGATCGCCTGCCGCTTGGCGGCATTCGACACGGCTATCTCTACAACTTCTGGCAAGACGAAGATCATGTCCGTGGAATCTGGCGGCGCGCAACCATCGCCAGCTACGCGACCGGCAATCCCGAATGGCAGACGCTGCTCGACGTCGACGCGCTCGCGACAACGGAGCACGCCAACTGGGTGTGGGAAGGCGCGGACTGCGACCCGAGCGGCGCGCGCTGCATGATATCGCTTTCGAACGGCGGGCTTGACGCCGCCACGCGCCGCGAGTTCGACGTGGCGTCACGCAGCTTCGTCGCGGATGGATTTGTCATCCCCGAAGCCAAGTCGCGAATGGCGTGGCTTGATCGCGACACTCTGCTGGTCGCCACCAATTGGGGCGAGGGCTCGCTCACCCCATCCGGTTATCCGTTCATCGTCAAGCGCTGGCGGCGGGGGACGCCGTTATCGTCAGCGCAAGAACTCGTGCGCGGCAATCAGACCGATGTCGCCACCACGCCATTCACGATCGATGACACGGATGGCGCCCACCACTCCTTTGTGGTGCACGGTGTCACCTTCTTCGAGAACACGTATCAGGTGCTGACGCCGTCCGGCCTGCGCGAGCTTACCCTGCCTCGCAAATCGACGATCCACGGGCTTTATCGCGGTCGTCTCATCGTGACGCTCAAACAGGAGTGGCGGATCGGCGGCAAGACCTACCAGAACGGCGAACTCATTGCGATCCCGCTGGCCGCAGCGACGAGTGCGACGCCGGCTATCGAAGAAATCTTTACGCCGAATGCGCGCCAGTCCATCGAAGCCGTCGGCATCACGCGCGATGCGGTGCTGGTTGGCGGTTTTGACAATGTGCGTGGGCGACTGCAGCGGTTCGCCTTGAGTGGGAACCGGTGGAGCGGGACCCAGATCGCACTGCCGCAAACCGGGGTCATCAATGTCGTCAGCGCCGATGCCGGCGACTCGCACGCCTTCGTGACGTACGAAGACTTCCTCACGCCGCAAACGCTCTATTCGCTCGACAACGAGGCTGCCGCGCCGCGCAGCATCCGCGCGCTTACGGCGCAATTCAATGCATCTCCGTATGTTGTCGAACAATTTGAAACGGCGAGCCGGGACGGCACGCGCGTGCCGTACTTCGTAGTGCATCGTCGCGACATGCAGTTGAATGGCCAGAACCCGACGCTGCTCTACGCTTATGGCGGCTTCCAGCTGTCGCAGACGCCGAGCTATTCGGGGTATATCGGCCGGCTCTGGCTCGATCAGGGCGGCGTCTATGTGCTCGCCAACATCCGCGGCGGAGGCGAATTCGGTCCTGCGTGGCACGACGCGGGGCTGAAAACCCACCGCCAAGTCATCTATGACGACTTCTATGCGGTGGAGCAGGATCTGGTGAATCGCCGTATCACCAGCCCGCGGCGGCTCGGCATTTCCGGGCGTTCCAACGGCGGCCTGCTGATGGGCGTCATGCTCAACCAGCATCCGGAGATGGTGCATGCCGCCGTTGTCGGCTCGCCTCTGATCGACATGCTGCGCTACGACCAGTTGCTGGCCGGCGCCTCTTGGGTGGGGGAATACGGCTCGCCGTCGGTGCCGGCTGAGCGCGCCTTCCTGGAGCAGATTTCGCCGTACCAGAATCTGCGTCGGCGCGACGATTTTCCGTTGGTGTTCATCTACACGTCGACGAAGGACGATCGTGTTCACCCCGGACATGCGCGAAAATACGCAGCGCGCCTGGAAGAGCTGGGCATGCCGTTCCTCTATTACGAAAACACAGAGGGCGGCCACCAAGCGACGGCGAACCTGCGTGAAGCGGGCCGCCGCAGGGCGCTCGAGTACATGTATCTCGTGCAGCGTCTCATGGACTAGACGTCGGCCTGCCTCGGGACCGCACATTCATGGCCGCCGGGACGGGGTTACGGCCCGGTTCGGGAACCTCTGGCTGGCAAATGCATCAGACCCCATGCTGACGAAGAGCTGTTCGTCAGGGAGCCAAGGGGTGTGAGATGAAGAACCCAGAATCCGGCGAGCCGCGCGCGATCACCGCCGATACGGAAAACACGCGCAGACAGGTGTTGTCGGCGGGCGCGCTCGTTGCGGTTTCGCTTGCGGGCGCCGCGCTCGCGACGGACGCGCGCGCGCAGCAAACGACAAGCGCTCAGCCGGCTGCCGATCAGGCGCTCTACTACAGGCTTGGAGGCATCTTCGCGATCGCCGCGGTTGTCGACTATTTCAGCGACCAGATCATCCTTGATCCGATTGCTGGCGCGCATTCAGCCAATCCGCAACTTCGCGAATGGCATACCAACCAGCTCGGCCGTCTGCCTGGCCTCAAATTCATGCGCACGCTTTGGGTGGCGGCGGTGTCCGGCGGGCCGTTCCAATACACGCCGACGCGTCCGGGCTCAAATACGCTGGGTCTCGAAGCCGCGCATGAAAACCTCCGCATTTCACCGGCCGAGTTCGACGCTGTCGCCGGCGTCCTTTCGCGATCGTTGGACCACTTTCACGTCCCCGCGCGTGAAAAGGGCGAAGTTCTCGGCGCCTTCGCCGCACACAAGGACGAAGTCACCAAAGGCTGGCGCGACGCACAGCACGCTCACTGAGATCGCCGATCGGGGGCATCGGCGACCGAGTTGGCGGCGTTCCGACTGGACGCCGCCGATGCTCC
>JAFEDV010000070.1 GCA_018241475.1 Pseudomonadota bacterium
ATGTTTGCAGGCGGCGAAGTGAACGTTACCGAACATCGCGCCGTGATGCACTGGGCGCTGCGCGCGCCAGCCCCGCCCTCGGAGGTTGCTGACGTGCGCGCCAGGATGGCTGCGTTCGCGCAGCGGATCAGACCTGCGATCGATGCGGTCGTGCACCTCGGCATCGGCGGCTCCGATCTCGGGCCGCGACTGCTTGTGGACGCGCTGAAGCCGCATCGGCTGCCCGATATAGACGTGCGCTTCGCTGCGAACGTCGACGGCGCCGACGTCGCCGATGCCATCGAAGGGCTTGATCCAAAGCGCACCTTGCTGATCGTCGTGTCAAAGACGTTCACAACACAGGAAACGCTCACAAACGCCGATTTCGTGCGTAGCTGGGGCCCCGCGCACATCGCCGCGGCCACCGCAGCGCCGGATAGAGCCAGAACCTGGGGCGTGCCGGAAGGCAACATTTTCCCATTTTGGGACTGGGTGGGCGGCAGGTACTCATTGTGGTCAAGCGTCAGTCTCGCCTGCGTCATTGCGCTGAAGGACAATTCGTTCGACCAGCTGCTCCACGGGGCCTCGGAAATGGATGTGCATTTCCGAAGCGCGCCATTTGCGCGAAACGTTCCTGCTTTGGCTGCGGCGGTTCAGATGTGGAATCGCGAGGCGCTCGGGCGCGGCTCCTACGCGCTCATCCCCTACTCGGAGCGGCTTCGTCTCCTACCCGCCTACATGCAGCAGCTGGAAATGGAGTCCAACGGCAAGCGCGTGACCCGCGGCGGCGCTTCGCTTGCCCGCCCCTCAGCCGGCGTCACCTGGGGCGCGGCGGGCACCAACGCGCAGCATTCATTCTTCCAGCTACTGCATCAGGGCGTCGAGGAAATTCCCGTCGAACTCGTCCTGTTCAAGGACGGTCACGAGGGGCCTCCGGCGCACCGAGCGAAGCTGTTCGCAAACGCCTTGGCGCAAGCGCGCGCTTTGATGGTGGGAAAATCCGAGGATGCCGCGCGCGCCGAGATGATCGCCAAAGGCATGAGCGCCGAGGAGGCCGTCCGGCTCGCCCCACACCGCACCTTCGAAGGCGACCGCACTTCGACGATACTATGCATGGACGCGCTGACGCCCGCGGCGCTCGGCGCGCTCATCGCGTTCTATGAGCATCGCACCTTCACCCAGGGCGTGCTCGCGGGGATCAATTCCTTCGACCAGTGGGGGGTCGAACTCGGCAAGGAAATGGCCAACCAGCTGACCGCTCCGCTGCAGGGCGGCGCCGAACCGCAAGATCTGGACGCGAGCACGGCAGCGTGGATCGGCAGGCTTCGGCCTAACCGCTGAAGCCCGTTCCAAGCGCTGTCCGGATCAGCTAAGAACGCCCTGGAGGGATGCGTGCGCGCCCGAGCCGGGCGCCCTGGTTGGGGATGTTCATGCGCAAGGCGCTAGTTTCCGGTGCGATTTGGCTCGCGGTCGCTGGTGTCGCCGCCGCACAGTACAGCGATCCCTCCACCGATCCCTCTGGACAGGCGCATCTCAACAGGACCGGCGACCGGAACAACCAGAATCGAAACGGCCAGCGCGGACAGAGCCACGAAACGCCACCGCCGCCGCCCATTCCGCGCTGCGCGGACCTTGCTGTGACCGCGCTTGGATTTGCGTCCTCGATCCCTGGCGAAGCCGCGCTCGCGGCCGACGAGGTAGCGCTCCAATACGACGTCCACAACGCGGGTACAGCCATGTACGTCGCGCCCAGCGGCGCTTCCCAGTCATTATCGCTCGAGTACACGACACCGGGCGGGGTACACGAGGTCGCAACCGCGCCACTGCCGCCGTCGCACCAGAC
>JAFEDV010000071.1 GCA_018241475.1 Pseudomonadota bacterium
GAGGGCTGTTGCGGTGCGCAATATTCGTTGAATGCGAACTGTTGCGCGGCCACGTTGACCACCTCATAGCTCAGGCCATGAGAACTCGTGCCGTCAATCGTGCGGCCGCCATCCCTCGGGTGGGTGAGATCATTGGTCACCGCCGGAAAGAACACCGCCGCCGCCGATTCAACCGGCGCGCCGTTCATGCCTTGAAACCGGGTGATGGGATTGAAGCCGAGATCGCGTTCGATGCGGGCGTCCACGTGCGCGCCGCCATTCTTCGGCGTCACCGTGTAGGTCGCCTTGCCGGTGCCGCCGTCGGCGAAGGCGATCGGCGTTGAAACGACGTTGCCTGAAACAGTTGCACGCCCGCTTTGGGTGACGCCTGCGCCGACCACAGTATTCGGCGCCGACGTGGAAAGCCGTGCGATCACACTTTGCGGCGCCAAGGTGACGTCGAAGCCTTGCGACTTCGCGGCCGTTGACGGCAGCACCAGCAACGAAATGCCGACTCCGGCGGCGATCGCCACCACCAGAATGATGAGTATGCGCCCGATGGCCTGCATCCTTGTCTCCCTCGGTTCCCCCATGCTTCCCTAGCAAATTCGGACGCCAGGCCATACTGTTTTTGAGCCGCCCGAATTTCAGAACCGCCCTCGATTCAAAGGGTTTCCGCGACGGCGGTGCGTAGCTAAGGTGCAACAGCGCATGACCGACAAGACCGCCCCCGCCGAACCCACGACTTACGGCGGCTATTTGCGGTTGAAGGAATTGTTGGCCTGCCAGCGTCCGCTGAGCGAGGAGCACGACGAACTGCTCTTCGTAATCCTGCATCAGACCATGGAATTGTGGATGAAGCAGGCCATCCACGAAATCGGCGCGACGCAGAGCGAAGTGCGCGCCGGCAATCTGGTTCCTGCCTACAAGCATCTGGCGCGCGTCTCGCGCATTCAGGCGGTGATGACCCAGGCCTGGGACATTCTGGCCACGATGACGCCCGCGGACTATCTCAACTTCCGCGAATTGCTGGGCACGAGTTCGGGCTTCCAGTCATATCAATTCCGCGCGCTCGAATTCCAGCTTGGGATCAAGGACGCTTCGTTCCTGAAATTCCAATCCCCGGGAAGCGACGAATACCGGATGCTCGACGACGCTTTGCGCGGGCCAAGTCTTTATGACGACGTGCTCGCGCAACTTGCCAAGGGGGGCTTCGCTATTCCCGCCGCAGTGCTCGAGCGGGACCGTACGGCGGCCTACGAGCCCAGCGAGGCGGTCGAGAAGGCGTGGCTCACCGTCTATCGCGACACGCAAAAATACTGGGCGCTCTACCAGCTTGCCGAAAAACTCTTGGACCTCGACGATGCGCTGCTCACCTGGCGCCATAAGCATGTGCTGACTGTCGAGCGCATCATCGGGCGCAAGCGCGGCACCGGCGGCACCGAAGGCGTCGGCTATCTGCAGCAAACCCTCGCGCGCCGCGCGTTCCCGGAAATCTGGTCGCTCAGGACGAAGCTGTGAAATCGTACAAGAAGCTCTTTTCCCGAGCCATCGCGTCCAACCCGAGCCGCCTGCACTTCGCCGCCCATTCCCATCATCTCTGGCCCGACGCTTCTTATGAAGGCCATCTCGCCGCGTGGAGCGACGCAGCGGCGCTCGCCGACCGCAAGTGGGAAAAAATATTCGGTGACGTGATCCCTGAAGCACAGCGAGAGATCGCTGGCGAATTGAAATTGCCCGATCCCGGCACGATCGCCTTTGCGCCAAGCACGCACGAATTGTTGGTGCGCATCTTCTCGGCCAAAAGCGGCGCCGCGCCGCTCGACGTATTGACCACAAGCGGCGAATTCCACTCCTTCCGCCGCCAAGGCGCGCGTTGGGAGGAAGACGGACGCATCCGCCGCCGCATTGTGCAGACCGAGCCGTTCGACACATTCACGCAACGTTATCTCGCCGCCGTACGCGAGAAGGCGCCGGACGTCGCCTTTCTGAGCCAAGTTATGTTCAAGAGCGGGCTGCGCTTCGATGGCGTGGAAGAACTTGCGGCCATCGCCAAGCCCGACGGCCCGTGGGTGGTGCTCGATCTCTATCACTCGTTCATGGCGATGCCGTGCGATTTCAGTCGCGTCGCCGATCGGGTGTTCCTGCTCGGCGGCGGCTACAAGTACGCCATGGCGGGCGAAGGCGCCGCCTACATCC
>JAFEDV010000072.1 GCA_018241475.1 Pseudomonadota bacterium
GAACATCGCGCCGCAGGCGCCGTCGCTCAACCGCGGCCTCTGGGAGGAGATCGAAGTCGCGGTCCGCAATCTCGCAGAGACGGACGGCGAACTGTTCGTCGTCACCGGTCCGATCTTCGCCAACGCCACCGCGACCCTGAACGGGCGGGTGCGGGTGCCGAGCGCGATGTTCAAGGCGGTATTCGATCCGCGACGCCGCCAGGCGGCGGCCTACGTGGCCGACAATGTCGCCGGCGCCGGATATCGCGTCGTCTCCATCGAACAGCTGCGCGAGATCGTAGGTTTCGACGCGTTTCCGTCGCTCCCCGCCGCGATCAAGGCGCGCGCCATGGATCTGCCGACACCGCAGCGGCGCGGGCGGCAGCCGCCGTCGGAAACTGTCGCGCGAGCGCGCGAGCCGTCGCTGACAAGGATTCTGACGGCGTTTTCGCGCTAAACGTCGAAACCCCGATATTCGTCCTCCCCCTACCGGGGGAGGACGAACACTAATGTCCTATTTCAACGCCAGCACCACTTCGCCCGACACCGGGTCGGTGACACCGAGGCCGCCGCCGAGGTCCTCCAGCGTGTCGCGGAAGGTGTCGAGGGTGGCGATCATATGCGGACGCGCATCGGCGATCGCAGCCATGTCGGTCCACTGGCCGATGATGCAATAGGTGCGGTCGCCGGTCTTGATGACGTTGACGTGTTCAAGCCCGCGCCAATTGCGGTCGATCTTCTTGTGCGCCTCGAGAAAGTCCTTGTCGCGACCCGGCTTCACCCGGAACCGCACGGCGTTGAATGCTGTCATCGCCCTTCTCCTCATGCTGAGAACCTCATGATGCGCCCAAGCTGACGGTGCGGCAACGGCATTCGCACAGCCGCGGATGACGATCCGAGGCGTGCGCGCTAAAGACCTCGCGAACGGAGGATTTTCATGGGCGTGCTCAGCGGAAAAGTCGTCATCGTCACCGGCGCCGGCAACGGCATCGGCAAGGAGTGCGCCCTGCTCGCCGGGCGCGAAGGCGCATCGGTGGTGGTGAACGATCTGGGCGGCGGCCTGTCGGGCGGCGACGCCGGATCGGCCGGCCCGGCCGAGGCGGTCGCGCAGGCAATCCGCGCGGCGGGCGGCAAGGCCGTGTCGAACAGCGACAGCGTCTCGGACTATGACGCGGTTGTTGCGATGGTCGAGCAGGCCAAGAAGGAATTCGGCGCCCTGCATGCGGTGGTCAATCCGGCCGGCATCCTGCGCGACGGCATGTTCCACAAGATGGCGCCAGCGGACTGGAAGGCGGTCATCGACGTGCATTTGCACGGCGCCTTCAATGTCTGCCGCGCCTCGATCGAACATTTCCGTGAACAGCAGAACGGCGCCTACGTGCTGTTCACATCCACGTCGGGACTGATC
>JAFEDV010000073.1 GCA_018241475.1 Pseudomonadota bacterium
ACGAGAAGGTCACCGAAGCCCGCCGCCGCGCCGAGGATGACCGCCGCGACGTAGATGCCGTTGGGCAGGAGCTGGGTGCGCTCTACGGCGACGCCGACGAACTGCTCAAGCATGCACGTGTGGTGGACATCGCCGAGATCGAGGAAAACGAGTTCAACCTCAATATCCCGCGCTATGTAGACACCTTCGAGCCGGAGCCGAGGATTGAAGTAGACGCGGCGCTAGTTGCGCTGTCGGAGGCGGAAAGCTCGTTGCGCGATGCAGAGACGAAGCTGCGCTTGTGGATCAAGAAAGCGGGATATGCGGGATTGCAATGCTGACACTCAAGCAAGACACCATGCTCGGCGATGTGCCGGACGATTGGGCGGTGAAGTCGCTCAAGAAGTTGCTTGACTTCAATGCGCCCGGCGACTGGGGTGACGACGGTGGCCCGCAGATGTTTCCCGTGCTTCGTTCCACGAACCTCACCAACGAGCGACACCTTGACCTGTCGGACATCGCCCTTCGCGCATTGAAGCCAGAAAAGGCCGAACGGCTTGCGCCGCGCAAGGGTGACATTCTGCTGGAGCGTTCCGGCGGTGGCCCAGACCAGCCTGTTGGCCGCGTGGGATATGTCGCGGATGACTTGCCAGGTCATGCATTCTCGAACTTCCTGCACTTGCTGCGCCCGGATGCTGCGGAAGTCAATCCGGCGTTCTTGAGTTGGGTGCTTTTCCGCGTCAACCGAACGGGGCGCATCCTGCGTTTGGAGCAGCAGACCACGCAGATGCGGAATCTAAATTTCCGTGACTACCTGACGATGCCCTTGCCTGTCCCGCCGACGGACGAGCAAGCCGCCATCGCCCGCGTCCTGGATGCCGTGGATGCGGCGATTGATCGGGCACGGGAGGCTGCGGCGCAAGCCGCCGAGGTTAAGCGCGCGCTCGCGCAGGAATTGTTCAGCAAAGGAACGCGCGGCGAACTGCAAAAGAAAACTCAGGTCGGCTTCATCCCGAAGTCGTGGGAAGTAAAACCCGTGAACGCGGTAATCTTAAACTTCGAGTATGGCCTGTCGCTGCCGATGCACCTGAAAGGCGCGACGCCCATCCTGCGCATGGGCAACGTCCAGCACGGCGATGTTGTGATGGAGGACTTGAAGTATGTCACGCTCTCAAAAGCCTTGCTCGACCGCTATTTATTGAAGCGTGGCGATGTTCTTTTCAATCGCACGAACTCGCAGGAGTGGGTAGGCAAGATCGGCATTTACCGCACGGATGCGTGTGC
>JAFEDV010000074.1 GCA_018241475.1 Pseudomonadota bacterium
CCAAGTTCGATCTGCTTGCGGATTTCCTCGCGTGAACCGCCGTAGAGCCACACGTCGTCGCGCAAACTGGGAGCTCCCACAGTGCGGTCGCCGGCGCCTGTCGCGCCATGGCACGCTGCACAATTCGTGCTGTAGGTTGCCGCGCCCCGCGCAGCTGCGGCCATGTCCGGGTGCAGTCGACGGGCCGCCGGTCCCAGCGAGATGACGTATTCCGTGGTCTCCGATATCTGAGCCGGCGTCAGCATTTGCAGGCGGCCGAATGCCGGCATCATCGACGTGCGTGTCTGCGGATTGCTGGAGCGAATACCGACGCGGATAGTGTGCTCGATGTCCGCAAGCGTGCCGCCCCAGAGCCAAACGTCATCTTGGAGATTCGGATAGCCCGCTTGGCCGCCGCCACCCGCGCCGTGGCAAGTGCGGCAATGATCGCCGAACGCCGACTCGCCCGCCGCGCGCGCGAATTGCTGCAGCTGCGGATCGCGTTCGAGATCCGCCGGTGTGGCGCTTGCCAGGCGCCGATACATGGGCGCCCGGGCAGCCTGCAGCGAGGCAATGTCGACAGCCACGTTATGACGGTCGGAGAAATGCAGCACGCCGGGCGTGTAGGCGCGCCCGATCGGCCAAGCCGGCATCAGCACCCAATAGATAACCGCCACCGCGATCGTGGCGTAGAAGATGTAGAGCCACCAGCGCGGCAGCGGCGTATCCAACTCCCTGACGCCATCCCATTCATGGCCGGTCGTCTCTCGGCCGCTGACCTCATCGACATCGCGATTCTCAATCATTGTCGTCCTCAAGCGGCATCCGAGCTGCCTGACTGAATTTCTGGCGGTTGCTCGGCCAAAGCGCGTAGATCACGGCGATCACAAAGCATCCGAAGAGCAGGACAAGACCAGCGGTCTGCGCATGGTGGGCGGCGGCGTCCAGGCTCATAACATTCACCGCTGATTTTCAGGAGCGTCGGCGTGATAGGTGGAGAAGTCCACGCCTGTGCCGAGCATTTGCAGGTAAGCGATCAGCGCATCCATCTTGGTGACGCGCGAAGGATCGCCGTCGAAGTCTCGCACCGCTGCGTTCGGATAGCGGCGAGAGAAATCCGATGCAGCGTCGCTATCGGGCGTGGCTTGAGCCGCGGCGTCAGCGTCAGCGTGCGCGACCTGATCCTCCGTGTATGGAACATGCAGCATGCGATTCACGCGCAGATGCTCGTCCATGTGGCTGGCGTCGAGATCCTGCTGAGCCAGGAACGCGTATGGCGGCATGACCGATTCCGGCACGACCGAACGCGGATTCATAAGGTGGGCGCGGTGCCATTCATCCGAATAGCGTCCGCCGACGCGCGCCAAGTCCGGGCCGGTGCGCTTCGAGCCCCATTGAAACGGGTGATCGTACATGCTCTCGGCGGCGAGGCTGTAGTGACCATAGCGCTCCACCTCGTCGCGCAGCGGCCTGATCATCTGCGAATGGCAGACATAACAGCCTTCCTGGATATAGATCTCGCGACCAGCCAGCTCGAGCGGCGTATAGGGACGCACGCCCTGCACGCGCTCGATGGTCGAGTCGATGAAGAAGAGCGGCGCGATCTGCACGATGCCGCCAATCGAGACAACGACCAGAATGCCGATCAGCAAAATGAGCGAGTGGCGTTCGAACCATTTGTGAAAGGACCACATGTGCGGCGCCCTATTCGGCAGCTGCGAGAACGCCCGCTGCGGGCACATCCGTGGCGCGTTCGAAGGATGGAGCGTCACCGCGCGCGGTGCGCCACAGATTGTAGACCATGATCAACGCTCCCGTGAGGTAGAGCCCGCCGCCAATGGCGCGGATAATGTAGTATGGGTGCATCGCTTGGACGGTCTCGACGAACGAGTATTCGAGGAAACCGAACTCGTTATAGGCGCGCCACATCAGCCCTTGCATGATGCCTGCAACCCACATCGAGGTGATGTAAAGGACGATGCCGATGGTGGCGATCCAGAAGTGCCAGTCGACCAGCGCCATCGAATAGAGGCGTTGGCGTTTCCACAGCCACGGCGCGAGGCAATAGAGCGCGCCGAAGCTCACGAAGCCGACCCAGCCCAGCGCGCCCGAATGCACATGGCCGATGGTCCAGTCGGTATAGTGCGACAGCGAGTTGACCGCCCGCACCGACATCATCGGCCCTTCGAAGGTCGACATGCCGTAGAACGCCACCGATACTACAAGCATGCGCAGCACAGCGTCGGTGCGCAGCTTGTCCCATGCGCCTGAGAGCGTCATGAGGCCGTTGATCATGCCGCCCCAGGAGGGCATCCACAGCATGATCGAGAAGGTCATGCCCAGAGTCTGCGCCCACTGCGGCAACGCCGTGTAGTGGAGGTGGTGGGGACCCGCCCAGATATAGAGGAAGATCAGCGCCCAGAAGTGCACGATCGACAGCCGGTACGAATAGATCGGCCGCTCGGCGCGCTTCGGCACGAAATAATACATGATGGCGAGGAAGCCGGCGGTGAGGAAGAATCCGACGGCGTTGTGGCCGTACCACCATTGCGTCAGCGCGTCCTGCACGCCGGAGAACAGCGAATAACTGAATGAACCCGCGAAATCGACCGGGATCGCCAGATTGTTGACGATATGCAGCATCGCGATGGTGACGATGAACGCCAGATAGAACCAATTCGCGACGTAGATATGCTTCTCCTGTCGCTTCCAAATCGTGCCGAGGAAGACAAGCAGGTAGGCCACCCAAACGATCGTCAACCAAATATCAGTGTACCATGGCGGCTCGGCATATTCGCGCGATTCCGTGATGCCCATCAGGTAGCCCGTACCAGCGAGCACAATGAACAGCTGATAGCCCCAGAATACGAACCACGGCCAAAGCCCGCCCGCCAGACGCGCGCGACATGTGCGCTGAACCACATAGAACGAGGTGGCGATCAGCACGTTGCCGCCGAATGCGAAAATCACTGCGGATGTATGCAGCGGACGCAACCGTCCGAAATTGAGCCAGCCGAAATCGGGAAAGTAGAAGATGTTGGGAAACGCCAGCTGCAGCGCTATGATCAGACCGACCAGGAGGCCGGCAACGGCCCAGAACATCGAGGCGATGACGCCAGCCTTGACGACGCCATTCTCGTAGCGCGTCGCATCGCTTTGTTGCGGCGGTTTCGTCACTTGGTGGAGAAGCGCCGCGCCGCCGAGAAGCAACGCCGCGAGCATCGTCCACATCTGCGCCTGAAACGGCCCGTCGATCGCGTGCGCCGCGCCCATCACCGCAAGCAAAGCGCCTACAATGATAATGAAGAAGATACCAATGACATCGGCCCGCCACCTGACCACAGCCGCCTCAGGCATGCTGACGCTCCCCTCGATCTGGCGGCGAGGTATCAGCGGCCAGTCGCGCGGCATTTGCGCAGGATCAATTTGACTGCTGCGTCCGCGCGCAAGATGTCGCATCCCAAGGACATAGCCGTGACATCACGTTCGATCTCTTATGCGTGCATTTTGTCCGCGGTCGCGTGGCCGTGGATCGCGAGCGAGCTTGCGAACGCGCTGGCATCGCCGCTGGAACGAGCAGCCGGCGCGGCATGGTGCGGCATGCCGCTGCATTCGAATTTTGAAGTACTCGGGCATTGTCCGCCCTGCTGGTTCGGCTCGGCCTTGCTTCTTACGGCAGGCGGACTGCTTGCGTGGCGACGCCTTCCCGCGCATGCGCGGGAACCCCGGCATTCCTAATTTCCGCCGGAGTGGGGTCCGGACCGACGCCGAGACGCCTATGGACTAATGCGACATCAGGATCGGAATGGGGCAGTCGCGCGAGAGAGAGCGCGTTACGCCGCCCAGAATGAATTCCGTCAGCCGGCCATGCCCATACCCGCCCATCACGATCAAGTCGGCGCCGATCGCCTTCGCTTCATCGACGATCGCCGTTTCGGCAAAGCGGCCAATCCCAGCGACGTTGCGCACTTCAACGCGCGCGCCCTCTCGGGCGAGGTGAGCGGCGATGTCGCGGCCAGGTCCTTGACCATGGCCATTCGGCGCGGCGTCGATGGTCACGACTGTCACGCCCTTGGCAGCGTTTATGAAGGGCGCCGCATCGGCCACCGCACGCGCGGCTTCGCGAGTTGGCTTCCAAGCGATCAGAACATTCTCGCCTAGCGTGTCACGCTTCCACGAACGCGGCACGAGAATGACGGGCCGCCCCGACGCGAAGAGCGCTCCCTCGAACGCGGCAATGCTTAGTTCAGAGCGCGGGGTCTGCATGATGGAGATATCAGCATGCATCGCCTGCTGGCCTACCCATGCGCCCGCCAGGGCGCGCGGCGCTTCCAAGGAGCGGATTTCGTTGGCGGCTTCGAGCGTCTTCAGTTGCCGCTGAATCCGCTTCTGCTCGGCAGCGGCGTCCGCGCGCGTCTGTTCAAGCACCTGCGGCCAGATGGCCACCGTTTCCGGACCGAAGCCGGCAAGCACTTCCGGCATCTCGAACACATGCAAAGCCGTGACACGGCCGCTCGCCTTGCCGGCCGTCAGTTCCGCCGCACGCAAAACCTGCTCCTCCTGGCCGGAGGTCAGAATCGCGAGAACATCACGATAGGGCATTGGCGCCTCCATATCGGCGCCCACCATCGCGCTCTCGCTACGGAAGCGCCTTGATCGAACGCAAGCGGCGCGAGATGCGATCAGGCCGGCGGCACAAGCACGGCGGCGCCTTGAACACCTCCGATGCGCAAGTCTTGCAGCGCCTCATTCGCCCTTTGCAAGGGATAGATCTTGACGCGGGTCTGGAGGCCGGCCTTCGGCGCCGCCGCCAAGAAGGCGACAGCGTCGCCGCGCGTGAGGTTGGCTACCGATTGGATCATGCGCTCGCCCCAGAGAATGTCGTATGGAAACGTCGGGACGTCACTCATGTGGATTCCAGCGCAGATCACTCGCCCGCCCTTCTTCACAGCCTTCAAGGCCGCTGGGACGAGCTGTCCCACGGGCGCGTAAATGATGGCTGCGTCCAGCAATTCCGGCGGCGCCTGGTCGGAGCTTCCAACCCATTCAGCGCCGAGCGCGCGAGCAAAGTCCGCGCTCTCGCGATCGCCGGCGCGCGTGAACACGAAGACGCGCCGCCCCAGCCCGCGCGCCACTTGCAGCACGATGTGCCCGGCCGCGCCGAAACCGTAGATTCCAAGCGTCTTCCCTTCGCCCGCGAACACCAGGGAGCGCCAGCCAATGAGGCCCGCGCACATGAGCGGCGTCATGTGCGGATCGTCGCTCATGTCCGGGAGTGGAAACGCAAACCGCGCGTCGACGACGACGTGGGTGGCGAAGCCGCCATCGCGCGTGTAGCCCGTGAACGACGGCGCATCGCACAGATTCTCGCGGTCCGACCGGCAGAACTCGCAGACGCCGCAGACGCCGCCTAGCCAGCCAACGCCGACTCGCTGTCCGGTTTTCAATGTCTCGACGCGTGCGCCGACACAATCGATCCGGCCTACGATTTCGTGGCCTGGAGTGACGGGAGAAATGCGGGACGGCAGTTCGCCATCGACGATGTGAAGATCGGTGCGGCAAACGCCGCATGCGGCCACGCGCAGCCGAACTTCGCCCGGCCGCGGTTCCGGATCCGGCATAGTCTGCGCGACAAGCCGCTCGCCTGGCCGCATCAAGCGCATCGCCAACATGCGTCACCTCTTATGCGAAGAGTCTGGCGTTCAGGTCGCGCATGGCAAGCCTACTTGCGACACCCTGACCCGTCCAAGCTCTCCGCGAATGCAGCACGGGGCGCAGACATTGGAGCGCGAGAACGGTCAGGGGCGGCCGTGTACAGCGGCCTCACCAACGTTCGGCCGCGGCCATGTCGCCCGCCTTGATCTGGCGCAACCGTCGCGTTGGCTCGGCTTGAGGCGAATCAAGGCGACGACCCTCCCTGCGGCTAGAGTACGCATTCCTTGGAGACATTCATGGAACGCTTGATAGGCGTCCACTTGAGCAAAGATTGTTCTTGGGTGCGATGATGGCGAACGCCTTACGTTCCTTCGTCGTCGTCTGCGCTCTGGCGGCAGGCTTCCTTGGCGCCGCCGATGCGCACACGCCATTCGTAAAGCCGCTCGACTTCCTGCCAGACACCAATACCGTCTACGCCGAGGCAGCATATTCGACCGACATCTTCTTGCCCGTCGTCGGCATGCCGACATCGTCGTTTGAGTTGCTCGGGCCGGACGGCGCGTCCATGCCCATTCAGCGCACCACCACGGAATCCTACGAAACAACTCTGGAAGCCAATTTGGCTGCGCAAGGCACGTACCGTTTCAGCAGCGGCGAACTCTACGGC
>JAFEDV010000075.1 GCA_018241475.1 Pseudomonadota bacterium
ACCGCTGCCATCGACACGCCCGACGCCGACGAAATCATGCGCCAGGCGAACGCCAAGGGCTGGCGCATCAGCGATGTCTGGAACACCCACTGGCATCCCGACCACGCCGGCGGCAACGCCGCGCTCAAGGCCCAAGTCGGCGCGCGCGTCACCGGCCCCTCCGAAGTGGAACGCATCGGCGCCGCGCCGGATCGCGTTGTCGAAGAGGGCGATATCGTGAAGCTCGGCAAGCTGACGGCGCGCGTCATCGATGTTGGCGGCCACACGCTCGGCCATGTAGCTTATGTGTTCGATGAGGCGAAGCTCGCCTTCGTCGGCGATGCGCTCTTTTCGATGGGGTGCGGGCGCCTGTTCGAGGGCACGCCCCAGCAAATGTGGACAAGCCTGCAGAAGATCTCGGCGCTGCCCGATGATGCAACGCTCTACTGCGCGCACGAATACACGCAGTCGAACGCCCGCTTTGCGGTCACGGTCGACAAAAGCAATCCTGCGCTTCTGGAGCGCTCGGCGGAAGTGGATCGGTTGCGCGCGGCAAACAAGCCGACGGTGCCGATGAGCCTGCGTCTGGAAAAAGCGACCAACCCCTTCCTGCGCGCGCCGCTGCTCAAGGAGGCGATCGCCATGCCGAGCGCGCAGGATTGGGAAGCCTTCGCGGAAATCCGCCGCAGGAAGGACGCCTTCAAAGGTTAAAGAAGAGCCGCCTGCCGGCGGCCTATTGTTCGGGGCCCTGCACCGTTCCCGTCGCGACATTGCGGATCGCGGTGGAAGATGGGCGACCCGCATAACCCATCTGCGGCGCGACCTGCACGATCAGGAGATCGCCCTGCAGCACCACACGCGGCGTCGGCCCGATGACGATGAGCACGCGCCGCACCGGCGTCGCTTGCGCCTCCGCCAGGCCCTCACGCACTCGCTCGGCTGCATCGATCACCACGCCCGCGACCTGCGGGGGAAGCTGCTGACGCGTTTGCAGGGTGAACGTCACCGTCTGCCCGAACTCGCGCCGCGCTTGCTCCTGCAGCATGCGCATGCGCGCCAGCATCTGCTCGAACGCGATGGCGGCGGGCGTGAGCGGCGCGGCGCTGCCGTCCTCCGACACCGGCGCACCCAGACGGTTGGTCCGCGTATAAACGATGATGCTCCCGTGCGGCATCACACGCAGCTGGATGTCGCCGTCTTCGGTTGTGTAGATCTCACCGCCGCCCGCAGCCATGACCGGCCGCAGCACGTGCACTTCCGGGTCTCCCTCGAAGCGAACCAGCGCTGCGCGGGCGCCGCTGCG
>JAFEDV010000076.1 GCA_018241475.1 Pseudomonadota bacterium
ACCACGAAATCAGGCGTGTATCGACGAGCGGCTCCGCGCTTCACATCCTGGAAATCAATCACCAGGCGTTGGGCGTGAACGGCGGTGACGCGATGGCTCGTCCTGCAAAACATCAGGAAGTCGCGCTCGATCGACGACTCGAAGGGTACTAGCGGGCCTCGAGGTGGAACTGAGATTGAGCCGCGGACGGCGCTCAGGGGTCGAGGCGCGAGCTGCTCGTCGGTCCACCTGGACGCCACTTCAGAAACCAGGGACGTCAACTGTCGCCGATTGCGAACTGGGGACGTCTTCTGTGGGTACGGGGTCATCTTCTTTTGCCTATTTCGAGCGCCGAAGAGCCCCGGAGGGACATCATCTTTTGCGCGTTCACAGGCGGGCTGCGCGCCAAGCCGGGCGAGATCAGTCTGGCGCACCAGGGCGTACTCTTGCTCGACGAGCTGCGGGAATGTGCGCAGCAGGCGCTCGATGCGCTGCGCCAGCCGCTCGAGACCGGCCAAGTGCTGATCGCGCGCGCCAATCATCACGTCACCTATCCGGCGCGCATCCTTTTGGCGGCGGCGATGAATCCATGCCGTTGCGGCGGCGGCCCGGGCGCCGGCCAATGTCGGCGCGGGCCCCGTTGCGCCACGGAGTATCAGGCGCGCCTCTCCGGACCGCTCCTGGATCGCATCGACATTCAACTCGATGTGCCGCCGGTGACCGCAGCCGACCTGGCGCTGCCTCCCCCGGTCGAGGGCACGGCCGAAGCCGCCGCGCGGGTGTCGCAAGCACGCCAGGCGCAGATCGCGCGCGGCGCCGGCCTCAACGCCGTGCTGGATCTCGATGGCCTCGAACGCGTGGCGGCGCCCGATGCCGGCGGCGCTGCCCTCCTGTCGAAGGCGGCCGAATCGCTTTCGCTGTCGGCGCGCGCCTATCACCGCACGCTCAAAGTCGCGCGCACCATCGCCGATCTCGACGGCGCCGAGGGGGTGAAGCGCATTCATGTCGCTGAGGCATTGAGCCTGAAGCGGCAATGGGCAGGCGCCGAACAGCCGGGATTCGCCAAGGTTTCTTAACCGGCGCCAGGCTTGATCGCGCGCATGGGCGAGCCCGCCATAGCTCCAGGCTTCGATGCCTTCGATGCGCTGCCTGATCCCGCGGCAATTCTGGCGGCGGACGGTTCGCTGCTTCGCGCCAACCCCGCGTTTCGCGCCGCCTTCCGTCATTGGATCGGCCCGCAGCGTCCGCCCTGGGGCAGGGCGCCGACGCCGGCCTTCGTCGATGGCGCGCGCCGCTTCGACGCCACCGCGCCCGATGGGCGGCATTTCGAATGGATCGAACGTCAGCTCGACGACGGTGTGCGTCTTGCGGTTGCGCGCGATGTTACGCGCCTGGCCGCCGCCGCCGAGGAGGCGCTGCGCGCCAAGACCACGCTCTTCGCCACACTGACGCACGAATTGCGCACTCCGCTCAACGGCATTCTCGGCATGGCGACGCTGCTCGACATGGGCAAGCTCGAGCCGAGCGCGCAATCGTATGTCAGCGCCATCAAGCAATCGGGCGAGCACCTACTCGAATTGATCACCGAGATTCTCGATTATTCGCGTCTCGAAGCCGGGCGCATCGCGCTCGACAGCGCTCCGTTCGATCCGGAGGCGACGATGCAGGATGTGGCCGAGCTGCTGTCGACCAGGGCGCACGGCAAGGGGCTCGAAATTGCCGTCACCGTGCGCGCGGGCGCGCCAACGCAGGTGATGGGCGATGAAGGGCGGTTGCGGCAGATCCTCTTCAATCTCGCCGGCAATGCCGTGAAGTTCACCGAAACCGGCGGCGTGGTGCTCGAAGTGTCGCCGCGTCCCGGAGGCCGACTGCGCTTTTCCGTGCGCGACACCGGCGCCGGCGTCGCGCCCGAAAAGCAGACGCTCATCTTCGAGGAATTCGCGCAGGCCGATGCGGGCGTCTCGCGACGGCACGGAGGAACCGGGCTAGGCTTGGCGATCGTGAAACGCCTGGCGCTGGCGATGGGCGGCGAGGTCGGCCTGTTCAGCAAGCCGGGCTATGGTGCGACGTTCTGGGTCGAGCTTCCGCTCGCCGCCGCGGCAGATGCGCCCGCGCCGCCGAGCCTTGCCGGCGCGCGCGTCGCGGTGCTGACGCCCTCGCAGGTGCTCGCGCAATCGATGCGCACCATCGTCGCCTCTCTGGGCGGCGCGGTGGTCGAGCGCGACGACCATCCCGATGTCATATTGTTCGACTGGAACGCGAACGCCGACGGCGAGAGCATCGAGGCGATGAAGCGCAGCGCCCGCGCCGTCATCGCGCTCGTAGCACAGGAGGAGCGCGAGGCGATCGAACTGGCGCGCGCGGCTGGCATCGTTCACTATACGCTGAAACCGGTTCGCCGGCGCTCGCTTGTCGAG
>JAFEDV010000077.1 GCA_018241475.1 Pseudomonadota bacterium
CGCGAGATGAGCCATCGCAAACTCTGCCGCGGCTTCCGCCAGCGCGCCAGTGCGGATCTGGTCGGTTCGGGCGTGGCCGGTCGTATTGGCGGCCATGTCCGAGAGCACCAGATCGGGCGGGCCGCCAATTGCTTTGACAAGCGCCGCCGGCGCTTCAGGCGACAGGAAATCCATCTGCAGGAAGGTGACGCCGGGCAACGGATCGATCGGCAGCAGATCGATGCCGGCGATTGCAGCCGCGCCACGCTTCTGCGCCACTTGCGACCAGCTTCCGGGCGCCGCGCCCAGATCGACAACGCGCGCCCCGCGCTTCAGGAAATGAAACTTGTCGTCGAGCTCGATCAGCTTGAACGCCGAGCGCGCCCGCCAGCCCTCGGCCTGTGCGCGCTGCACATAGGGGTCGTTGAGTTGGCGCTCGATCCACTTGCGCGAGCTCTCCTTGGGCACATTCTTCTTGCGCACGCGCTCCGCCAGTTGCCGCTCGCCGCTCGGCATCAGGACCTGCCGGTTGCGCCAGCGCCGCTTCGGGGGCTCATCGCCGCTCATGTCTTCGCCATGAGACGCATGAGCACGCCTTCGCGCAAGCCGCGATCGGCGACGCGGATGCGGGACGCCGGCCAGACCCGCAGCACGGCATCGAAGATCGCCCCTCCCACCACGACGAGGTCGGCGCGGTCCTTGCCGATGCAGGCGTTGGCGGCGCGCTCGTCGCGGCTCTGATGCAGGAGACGTTTGATCACGGCCCGGCAGTCGGCGACGTCGAACCACATGCCGTCAACGCGAGCGCGCTGGTAGCGCGGCAAGTCGAGAAAGACGCCGGCGAGGCTGGTGACGGTGCCGGATGTGCCAATGACATCGGCGCGCCCTTGTTCGAATGCGTCGTGCAAATCCTCGGCGCCGCCGGCTTCGCGGATCGCATCCGCAAGACGAGCGACCAGCATTTCGTACCACGCCTCGGGATCATCTTCGGGCTCCGCTTCCTCCTCGGCGACGATGACGACCCCGAGCGGCGTCGAGCGCCAGGCGATGAGCGGCGGCTCAAGCCCGCCCGCAAGCACTTCCTTGGGCTTCACCCAGGAGAGTTCCGTCGAGCCGCCGCCGATGTCGACGATCATGGCGAAGTCGCGCTGCGGCTCAAGCAAGCTGGCGCAGCCGAGCACCGAGAGGCGCGCTTCCTCCTCCGGGGAGATGACCTCGAACGAGAGGCCGAGGTCGCTGCGGACGCGGTTTAGGAAGGTCTGCCCGTTCTTGGCGATCCGGCATGCCTGCGTCGCTACGCAGCCGACCGCGATTGGCTGACGTGCGTCGATGCGTTGTGCGCACGCAGTGAGCGCCTGGTAGGCGCGCGCCATCGCCGCTTCGCTTAAGCGGCCGGTGTGAGCGAGGCCTTCCCCCAAACGCACGATGCGCGAAAAGCCGTCGACGACGCGAAGGCCGCCGTCTTCGTTTTTCGCCGCCATGAGCAGACGGCAATTGTTGGTGCCCAGAGCGAGCGCCGCATACAGCGGGGCGCGCGATCGCGGGCTGGACCGTCCGTCGCCGCGCGACGGGTTGGTCCGCCCATTCATGACCATCAAAATTTTCCAGACGAAGCGGGCGCGCCGCTCCGCCAAATTGCAAATTCGAGGGCGAAACTAGCCGGTTTTCGCCGCAGACGCATCCACGTTCAGCCAAGATTCATCGGCTTCCGCATGGGCCGCGGCCCATGCGCCACACAATTTCGTGTAGCGCGCTGTCGCATGGCTCCTGCTGTTGTCTCGCGCGTTTTCCGTTCCTACCTTACCGAAGCGAGAGATTTGGGAGGTGTTTGAGGAGGAGAAGATGCAAACTGCGAAATTCTCCATCGGCCAAGTGGTCCGCCATAAGCTCTTCCCGTTCCGGGGCGTGATCTTCGACGTCGACCCCGAGTTCTCCAACACGGAGGAATGGTTGACAGCGATCCCCGAACCGATCCGTCCACGGCGGGATCAGCCATTCTACCATTTGTTCGCCGAGAACTCGGACAGCCACTACGTGGCCTACGTGTCCGAACAGAACCTTGCGGCAGACGATAGCGGCGAACCCGTCGACCACCCACAGATCGAACTGCTGTTCGATGAGGCCGATGACGGCAGCTACAGGTTACGGCCCGAAAGCCTTAACTAGGCTGACAATTCAAATTGGAGCGTCGCGCCGGTGGAAACACCGGCTTGAATTGTTAGTCGCGCTGGAACGGATAGAAATCCCCACCCAGCGGCAGAATTTGCGTGAGCGCATCGAGAGCGGCCTGGGTTTCGCTCACGAGGTTCGGATCGCGAAGATCCGCGGGCGCAACTTCCTCGCGGTAGTGCTTGTTGATCCAGCCGGCGAGCTGATCCGAGAGCGCATCGGTCAGGAAAAATCCCTGCGCCGCGGCGGCGCGCTCCTCAGGCGTCATCACGATGCGCAGCCGCAGACAAGCCGGGCCGCCGCCGTTGCGCATGCTTTCGCGGACATCGACATACTCGACATGGCCGATTGCCGGGTTTGGCGCGGCGGTGAGCTGTTGGGCGATGCTGGCCGTGCGATTGTTTTCACGCACTTCGCGCGGCGCGATCAAGGTCAACGCCTTGTCGCCCGGCAGGCGCAGCAGTTGGGAATTGAACAGATAGGACGAGACCGCGTCCTCAAGCGAAACGTCCGCTGCTTTCACCTCAACGAAGATCGGCTCGAACAGCCTTTTCGCCTTGGCGCGGATTTCGGCGTAAACCGCATCGCGGTCGGCGAACGCATGTTCGTGATGGAACAGCACGGTGTCGTGCGCTACGGCGACGACATCGTTGTGGAAGGCGCCTGCTTCGATGGCCTGCGGCGACTGGAGCACGAATATCGTGCGGCTCGGATTGAGATGATGGGCGCGGGCGATGGAAGCAGATGCTTCCAGCGTCTGGCGCGCTGGAAAGCCGGCCCGGAGTTCACCCGCGCGGCGTCCGTAGACAAAAATCTCGACGCCCGGCGCGCCTGGTTCGGCGCAGAGACGCATGTGGTTGGCGGCGCCCTCGTCCGACAGCGCTTCGTTCGCCGGCAGCGCCCCGTGCACGACGAAGTGCGTTTGGTCCGGCATCAAGCGCCCCAGCGCGCGCTCGGTCGTCGGCGCCTCAAGCGAGCGGTGCAGCATGGTCTGCAGATTGGCGACGGTGGCGTGCAGGCGACAGTCGCTCGCATCGGCGCTGGGCGAGATCGTTGCGGCGTTCGCCGCCCACATCGAGGACGCCGCGCACGCGGCGCGGACGATGTTCGGCGACGCCTCCCATGCCTGCGCGAACACTGCGCGATCGTCGCCGGAGAGGTTGAGCGCCGTTCGCAGCCAACCGATGGCGGGTCTCTCTTGTGGCGGCAGAACGCCTTGCGGGAGCCCCAGTGCGCGCAGGCGGTTCATCTTGGCGAGCCCCTGGAGCGCAGCGTCGCGCGGGCGCGAAATGGCGTCTTTGTTGCGGGCGGAGGCAAGATTGCCTTCCGAGAGGCCGGCATAGTTGTGGGTCGGGCCGACCAGACCGTCGAAATTGATTTCCTGGGCGGCGCCGCCGGTCACGATGGCAATCCAGGCGCGGTGATCGCCGCGGCCTTCTCGGAGGCTTGCGTCGCAACCGGATAGGCGACGTAGTCCGCCGCGTAATAGGCGCTTGGGCGCAGCGAGCCGGAAAGCCCCGGGCCGCCGAACGGCAGCGCACTCGAGGCGCCGGTGGTTGGTCGATTCCAGTTGAGCACGCCGACGTGCAACTCGTTCCTCACGCGCGCCCATAGGCTCGCATCGTCGCTGATCAGGCCGCCGGCGAGGCCGAAGCGGGTGGCGTTGGCGAGATCGATGGCGTGGTCGAAGTCTTTGGCGCGATAGACTTGCAGCACCGGTCCGAACAGTTCTTCGTCGGGGGGCGTGAGACCTGTGACATCGACGATGCCGGGCGAGACCGCCGCGCCGTCGCGCTTGACGGCAAGCAGCACTTGGCCGCCCATCGCCTTCAAACCGGCCTGAAATTTTACAGCGCGCTCGGCCGCGACCGCGTTCACCAGCGGCCCCATGAACGGCTCCGGCGATTGCGTGGCGGGACCGACAGCGATCTTCTTTGCCAAGGTCACGAGCGCTGAGACGATCGCTTCGCCCTCCGCGCCTTCCGGCACAATGAGCCGGCGCGCACAGGAGCAGCGCTGGCCGCTGGTGGCGAAGGCCGAATGGACGATGAGATTCGCCGCAGCGTTCGCGTCAACTGGAGGCCACACGATCAGCGGATTGTTGCCGCCGAGTTCGAGCGCCAACAACACATCGGGACGGCCCGCGAACTTGCGATGAATGAGCGAACCGGTCTGCGCCGAGCCCGTGAAGAGCACACCATTGAGGCCCTGCGCATCGAGCACGGCGGCGCCGGTTTCGTGCGCGCCCTGCAGCAAGGCGAGCGCGCCGGCTGGCAAGCCGGCCTCTTCCCACGCTTCCGTCATCAGCGCGCCAACGCCCGGCGTGAATTCGCTCGGCTTGAACAGCACGCAATTGCCCGCAAGCAGCGCCGGCACGGTGTGGCCGTTCGGCAGATGGCCCGGAAAGTTGAACGGACCGAACACCGCGAGCACGCCGTGGGGACGGTGCGAGAGCGCAGTGACGCCGAAAGCGCTCTTTTCCTCCTTGGCGCCGGCGCGTTCGGCCTGCGCGCGGATCGAAATCTCGATCTTGCCGATCATCGCCTGCACTTCGCCGCGCGCGTCCCACAGCGCCTTGCCCATTTCGCGGCTGATCGTGCGCGCAATTTGATCGGCCCGCTTCTCGATGGCCTTCGCGAATGCACGCGCGATGGCGACGCGCTCCTCCACGGGGCGCTTCGCCCAGGCCGGAAACGCCAGCCGCGCCGCGGCCATGGCTTCCGCCACA
>JAFEDV010000078.1 GCA_018241475.1 Pseudomonadota bacterium
CAATATGCGCGCTTTCGATCCTGAGCAGGTGCTGGCGCTCATCGCCGCCCATCGTGTCAGTTGGGTGATCTTCGTGCCGACCATGATGCATCGCATCTGGCGGCTGCCCGCCGAGACGCGGGCTCAGTACGATCTCTTCTCGCTCGGCTCGGTTTGGCATGTGGCTGCGCCGATGCCCGTCTGGCTCAAGCAAGAATGGATCGACTGGCTCGGCGCGCCCCGCATCTGGGAGCTCTACGGCGGCACCGAATCGCAAGGTTTCGCGATCATCAACGGCGCCGATTGGGTGAATCACCGCGGCTCGGTCGGTAAGCCGTTTCGCTGTGCGATGCGGATCGTCGGCGAGGATGGAAACGACGCCCCCACCGGCGAAGTCGGCGAAATTTACATGAAATCCGACGTCGGCCAGACCTACCATTATCTCGGCGCCCAAGCCCGCACGCTCGATGGCGGCTGGGAATCGCTCGGCGATTACGGCTATTTCGACGCCGACGGTTTCCTCTACATCGCCGACCGCCGCACCGACCTCATTCTTTCCGGCGGCCGCAACATCTATCCCGCCGAAATCGAGGGCGCGCTGATGCAGCACCCCGATGTCGAAGGCGCTGTCGCCATAGGCCTGCCGGACGAGGACATGGGTGCGCGCGTCCATGCCATCGTGCGCCTCGCGCCGCATGCGCGTGGGAGCCTCGACGGCGATACGCTGCATGCTTTCCTCGCCGATCGCTTGGCGCGCTACAAACTGCCGCGCAGTTACGAGTTCACCGACGAGCAATTGCGCGATGAAGCTGGCAAAGTGCGGCGCAGTGCGCTGCGGAGCGCGCGGCTTCCAACTTAGGAGCCCTGATCCTCGCGGTGCCTATCGAACCAAAGATCGATCGGATGCAGGAGCACGAGTACGATCAGCGTAAGGCCAATTCCGATCAGCACGATCATCCACGTCGCCAACGCGCAGGCTATGCCTAGGGCTGCTGTGACCCAAACGGTCGCTGCTGTGGTGAGTCCATGGGCCTGCTGTTGCGGCCGTTGGCTCTTGAGGATGGCCCCCGCGCCGATAAAGCCGATGCCGGTCATCACGCCTTGGATCACGCCTTGGATCACGCGGCTCGTAGCCGCCACATCGACGGCGATCGGCGCGTAATGGATTGTGGCCAGGCAGACCAAAGCCGAGCCCAGGGAAACAAGCCCGAGCGTACGAATACCAACGGTTCTGCCACGCCATTCGCGGTCGAGGCCAACGATCATGCCGACGACCACCGCAGCGACAAGACGCAAGGCGATGTCGCTGAGGTCAACCGCAGACGGCAAAACGCCGGACATTCGGAAATTGTGTTCCGCGCCTGCGCGCGGAGCAAGCCTATTCGACGCTAAGGCGCCCGCGTAGCTGAGCGCCGCCGACGCCTCCACGCAACGCAGGAGCCTCTGGAGCGTCGGTCGGCGGCGTCGCGAGGACCTGGTCCGCCGGAATAGGCATCGGCGACGCGATGGCGCAGCCGCCAAGGAGTGCGAGCGCGACGAGATTGCAAAGAGGAGGAACGAACCGGCCCATGACGGAGCAGCTTCTACCGCATGCGGCTTAGAAAGCCGTTTGCGAATAAGGTTAACGCAACGTTGACCCGCTCAAGCTCCGGCCGCGTCTTCCTGCGCCTTCAGGTGCTTCTCGAGCCAGTGGATCTAGTAATCGCCGTTGATGATGTCGGGTTCTGTCATCAATTCGCGAAACAGCGGCAGCGTCGTCTCCACGCCGGTGATCACCATCTCGTCGAGCGCGCGGCGAAGGCGCATCATGCATTCGGTGCGGTCGCGGCCGTGCACGATGAGCTTGCCGATGAGGGAATCATAATTCGGCGGAATCGTGTAACCCGCATAGATGGCGCTATCCAGACGGACGCTCAGCCCGCCGGGTGAATGGAAGCCGGTGATCTTGCCGGGCG
>JAFEDV010000079.1 GCA_018241475.1 Pseudomonadota bacterium
CCTTTAGCGAGCACAAGACGCGCCGAAGCGCCGAATTTCGGCCCAAATGTGAATTTCCTGCGGCGCATCCGTGGGATGGCGCATTGCGCGTGGCGCTCGCCCCTGATAGCGCCGCGGAGCGCACGGAGGGATGGCCGAGTGGTTTAAGGCACCGGTCTTGAAAACCGGCGTGGGTGCAAGCCCACCGTGGGTTCGAATCCCACTCCCTCCGCCAGAGCGGCGAGGTCCGTACCGGACACATGGGTTACGGATTATTCCGGCGACATGGGTAACAGCTTTGGGCCGAAGGGGTTAGCGATCGGCTCGAGCCGACAGGCATCTTCGTCGAAATAGCCAAGATCGTAGGTCATGAATGTGGCGAGCCAGAGGTTGTCGTCGACCTGGGTGATGCCGATCTTTTGTCCGGCGAACACGGTGGAGAGATTGATCTTTTTTCGTCGGACACAGATGCGTCCGCAGCTCGTGACGGTGACAGTTTTATCGTGACATGGGTAGTCGAGTTCGCCGAGGCCGCGATAAGGCCTGGGTGAAGGCGTGTAGCGCTCAGCCGGGAGCTTCATATCGAGAGCCTGATGCGGGCGCTCGGCGTTGAAGTAGGCGATGAAGCGGTCGAACCGCTCTTGCTGTTGCAGAAAATTCTCGCCCGCGGGCTTGGTGGTTTCTTTTTTCAAGGTGAGATGCATGCGCTCATGACGGCCGTTTTGTTGCGGGCAGCCTGGTTTGATGCGCTCGATTTCAATGCCCAGTCTTAGCCACCACACCGAGAGACGCGATAACCCATAGAGTGCATTGGGACTGGCGAACGGCACGCCGTTGTCGGTGCGAATGGCGCATGGGAGGCCGGCTTCTTTGAAAACCCTTTCAAACACCGGAAAGGCGAAGCTTTCCTTGGTCGAGCTCAGCGCTTCGCACGCCAACAGGTAGCGGCTTTCATGATCAGTAATGGTGAGCGGATAGCAGTAGCGTTTGTCGGCGAGCATGAACTCGCCTTTGTAATCGGCGCACCATAGATCGTTGGGCGCGCGCGGCGCCGAGAGGTCTGTGCCTTTGGCCCGTTGCTGGGCGCGCTTGCGCCTGCTCACCAGGCCGTGGCGATCGAGCACGGCATGCACGGTGCTGACGGCTGGGGGATGGCGGTCTGGGCAGAGCCGCAAGAGCTTTTCGCGAATCTTTGGCGCACCCCAGCTTGGCTGCTCTTTCTTCACCGAGACGATCAGGCTCTCGATCTGAAATGGCAGTTGGCTGGCCTGGCGATAAGGCCGGCGGGAGCGGTCGGTCAGGCCTTCGAGGCCGATCGACTTATAGCGTTCAAAGATCTTGTAGCCGGTCTTCCGGGAGATGCCGAAAGACCGGCAAAGCGGCGCCATTTTCTCGCCATCCAGCAAGCGAGCCACGAAGCGAACGCGTTCATCCATGGGGCTACACTCCGTCCATGGCATCTGGGCTTCCCCCAAATGCGCAAAAGTGTAACCCATGTGCCCGGAATGGCCTGTTACCCATCAGGCCGGAAGCACACGTCTTAACGGCGCGTTATTGGTAAGCGTGAAAAAGGGATAAAAGCTTACGCGACCTCAACGGGACGCGCCGTAGAACGTCACGCAGAATTCGTGGGGTCGACAGTGAACAAGGCTTTCTTCGCGCTCACTGCGTTCAGTGCGTTGGCGGCATGGTCAGGCGCTGCCGAGGCGCATCGCGCGCCCATCGAATATGCCGCTGATCGCCCCGCGACGGCTCCCAGCAATGAACTCGCCGGCGGCGATTCGCGCTCCTACGGCTACGGCGCGGCCAGCTCTTCTCAAGCCGACGGTGCCGTCTTGGATTTGCGTCGCACCAATGACGCGGCCTCGGCGCCTCTACCGGTGCAAGACGCGCCGATGCAACAACCTGGCATGCAGGGGCAGGGCAGACCCGAATGGCTCGAAAACGAGCGCGTCGGTCCGCCCTATCAAGCTAATGGCCGCTGGTATGTGCCCGCCGCAGAGCCGGGCTACGAGGCCACAGGCACTGCGTCCTGGTACGGCCCCAACTTCCATGGAGGCCGCACGGCCAGCGGCGAGATATACGATCAGGAGGCGATCACCGCCGCGCATCCGACGCTGCCGATTCCGAGCCTTGTTCAGGTCACCAACCTCGAGAACGGCCGGGAGGTGATTGTGCGCGTGAACGATCGCGGCCCGTTCGTCGGCGATCGCATTCTCGATCTCTCGCACGGCGCGGCCCAAGTGTTGGGCGTCGAACGCAACGGAACCGCCCGCGTGCATATTCGCTATCTCGGCCCCGCGCCCCGTCACTACGGCGACCCTGCTGCGTCCATGCAGGCGTCGGCGCCACCGCCGCAGCCGCAGAGCGCTAGTGCGGATGCGGAGGGCCCCGCCTCGCTGCTGCCTCCGCCTGCCCATGATCAAGGCCCCGCTTCTTCCCCGTCCGTGCAGCAGGTCGGTTATGCCCCCGCGGCGCCGATGCCTCTCGCGGCCGCGTCCGGTTCGTATTTTGTGCAGGTCGGCGCCTTTTCCGACGTGACCAATGCCCGCCGCGCGCAGTCGGCGCTCGACAGCGTCGGCCAGGTGGCGGTCGACGTTCGCCGTGACGCGGCGGGCGCAGAATTGTTTCGGGTGCGGGTCGGACCATTCCCCAACCGTGGCGCAGCAGAGGCGGCGCGCCGCAGCGTCGTCAGCCTCGGTTATCCGGAGAGCACCATCGTCGCGCCGTAATATCGGCCGCGCGCTGTGCTCCAATGCCTGGCAGGAATTTTCGATTCGATCAGAAGGGGCGGTGATGAAACCGGCTTTGTGGGCAGTTTGCGCGCTGCTGCTCGTCTCAGGCTTGGCGCCGCCGGCGGACGCGGTGCGCCGTTCGCACCGCACGGGCCACACGACACGAGCCGCGGCGCATCCCACGCCGCCGCAGCCCATGCATGTCACCATCATGGACGGCGATAGCGGCGCGATCCTGCACTGCGAAGACTGCGATACCCCGATGCAGCCGGCCTCGATGTCGAAGTTGATGACCGCGCTCATTGTCGGCGACGCGCTCTTGCAGCACCGGATCACGCTCGACACGCGCTATCGCGTTAGCGAAAACGCCTGGCGGCACGGTGCGATGTCGGACGGCTCGCACATGTTCCTGGAACTGAACTCGGACGTCAGCGTCCGCGAGTTGATTGCTGGCGTCATCATCGTCTCGGCCAACGACGCCTGTATTGTGCTTGCCGAGGGGTTGGCGGGCTCGGAACAGAATTTCGTCGCCATGATGAACCGCCGCGCTCAGGAGCTCGGTCTGCGTTCGGCGCACTTCACCAACGCCACCGGGCTCCCCGATCCGGCGCACGTTATCAGCTCGGCCGATCTCGCGCGCCTGGCGCGGTACTTGATCGCCAATCACCCCGAGCTCTACCGGCTCTATGCGGAGCGGACGTTCACCTACAACAATCACACGCAAGAGAACCGCAACCCGTTGCTGGGCGCATTCGATGGCGCGGATGGCCTGAAAACCGGGCACACGGACGAAGCGGGATACAGTCTCGTCGGATCGGCCATCCGCAACGGCCATCGCCGCATCATTGTGTTCAACGGTCTGCGCTCGATGGCCGATCGCCGCTCCGTCGGAGTCGAGCTGATGCGCGCCGCTTTCGAGCAATATGCGACGACGCGCATCGCGCGCCGCGGCCAGCAGATCGGTGAAGCGCAGGTCTATCTTGGATCGCGCGCGACAGCGCCGCTGGTGGCCCAGAACGACATCGTTGTCGGCGGCCCTCAAGCTGTGCTGAACGGACTTCGCGCGCACATCGTCTATAACGGACCGTTGCGTGCGCCGATCGCCCAGGGGCAAGTCGTGGCTCAACTTGTCGTCGAAGGCCCTGATTATCGAACGATGCGGTTTCCGCTGGCGGCTGGCCAGCGCGTCGGCGGAGCGAACTGGTTCGCCCAGGCCTGGGAGGGCTTGCGCGTGACCTTCGCCGGCGCACATTGAGAGCATGGCGCAGGGCCGCTTTATCACCCTCGAAGGCGGGGAAGGCACGGGCAAATCGACGCTCGCGAGCGGTCTCGCCCAGGCGCTCGCCAGGCGGGCGGAAATCGTCTTGACCCGAGAGCCCGGCGGCGCGCCGGGTGCGGACGCGATCCGCGCGTTGCTCGTTTCGGGCGAGGCCAGCCGGTGGAGCGCAATGGAAGAGGCGCTGTTGTTTGCGGCGGCGCGCCTCAATCATCTGACGCACACCGTAAGACCCGCGTTGGCGCGCGGCGACTGGGTCGTGTGCGATCGCTATTACGATTCCACGCGCGCCTACCAGGTTGCCGCCGGCGGACTGAAGCCGGAGGCGCTCGGCG
>JAFEDV010000007.1 GCA_018241475.1 Pseudomonadota bacterium
CGATCGTTGTTCATGGCTGCACCTGTCGCAGCGGAGCAGTGAGATAACCTCGGCAAAGCCGGGCGCGGAATTCCGCCAGCGTCTCGGCGCGCTGGCCGTTTGAAGCGGGCAGCGGCTGCGATCGCGCCGGCGGCGTCACCGGCGCGCAGCGGGCGGATGCGCCGCCGCTCAAACGAGCCTGAAGCTGCTGATTGCGCTGGCACTGCGCATCGAAGTCGCGCCGCGCCTGCTGAATCTGCACTTCGATGATCGGCCGCTCGACCCGATCGGGCAGATCGCCGATGCGCGGCTGGCAGAGTTCGGCGTTCTGCGTCTCGAGGTCCTCGATATAGGCGCTCAAGCCCGTCACGTCGCGCGCGACGCTCTGCTGCCGCAACAGACGCTGCGAGGTGTCCCAGGCGCCGGCGAAGAAATAGACCGCCAGGACGATGAAAAGCCCAAGGAAGATCGGCACGAAGAGGCCAGTCACGCCGCGCGTCACCGAAGGCTCGCTCGGCGGCGGCGCGAAGATCAGCGTGGGCAGGTTGCGGTCGCCGCTGCTCCATTCGTGCAGAGCGCGAGACTCCCGGCCGTCGCTCGAGTCAGTCATGGCGTCCCCCGCCGAGCTAGTCGGCCCAGCATTTCCTCAGGTCGTAGAGCTGCTTGAAATCTTCTCGTTCGCGGTCCACCGCGTGGCTGCCGGGCTGCTGTTGCACCGCAGCGTCCAGCCCCGCGCAATGGAGCGCAAACCACCGGCCATAATCCAGGAGCCGCCCCAAGGGGATGCGATCCATGTCGTTGTTGTGGTCATCAAACATCACCTCACGTCCGCCCTGGGCGCTCGCGCCGCGTTCGAACGCAAGTATGGCCAGTCCCCAATTGTTGCTGCGATGGCCGCCGCTGGTGAGATAGGCTTCGCGCAGCCAGAACAGCCCTTCGTAAAAAAGGGCGACCGGATAGGCGTCCGGATTCTGCGGGTCATCGGCGGCGTTCGCGGTGCAAACGACTTGGCCAGACTGATCGTGGGTGCGGCTGAAGATGATGCGGGTCAGACAAGCCTGCTGACGGTACGCCGCGTTATTGCTTTCCAGGCGAACCGCCTGGGTTGCGAAATCCACCGACGCCCGCCCATGCTGGGCGCGCTGTTCGACCGTGCTCAAGCGCTGCTCGACCTTGCTCAAATAGTAGTATGCCTCGGCTTGGTGGGGACCGGCGATTTGCACCGCGGCATTGAGATTGGTCCGGGCGCCAACGGCGCTGCCATCCAGTTCCGGGCGCGTGTAGAGGAGCTCGCCGAGCTGCAGATAGGCTCGCGCGCTCTGGCGGGCTTCGAGCGAACGCTGCAAGCTCAAACGTTCATCCGCCCAGCGCTCGTTGCGTCTATAGATGTCCGCGATCTCCAGGTAGATTGCGGCCTTGCGTCCAACATCCGGTTCGGAGTCCGCCGCGCGCTGCATGTAGGCGATCGCGCCGTCTTGCCCATCCCACTGGTCGGGGCTTGCGGCTAGCGCGCGCGCCAAGCCAAGGTAATACTCACTGCGCGGAAGCGCCCGCTCGCCAGGTTCGTCCAAACCGCGCACGGCAAGCCTGAACTGCTCGACAGCGCCATTGATGATGTTGCGCGCCATCAGCGTGCAGCCCAGTCCCCATTGCGCGTCAGATGATCGTGGGTTGAGCGCAAGCGCTTCGCGGAAGGCCCTGTTCGCCTCGTTTATGGAGAATGAGTCGGCCTCCGGCGAACAGCCGTAGGTCGTTTCCTGGCTCTGACCGGGCACAAGCACACGCGCCATGCGCAGGTCGATCAAGCCCATGCGCACGCGCGTGTTCGCCGCTTGCACCGGATCCACGCTGCTGCCGAGTTCGCTCAGCACCCCATACGCGCCTACTGCATAGCGGAAGTCGCCCAGCGCCAGCTGGGTGTTCTCGAAGGTCACCGGTTGCCTGTTCAACGCTCGGTCGCCCAGATAGACGGCGAGCCGCGCCAACTGCATCGGTCCGCGCCGGACGATATATTGGTCGCCCGGACGCGGATCGATGTTGGTGAAGACGCTCAGATCCTGCAACACCGATTGCAGTCGGGTGTCGTCGGTGTCGACGTCTCCGCGGCGCCTATCGATCACGAGCATGGCGCGCTCGAAAGCGATCGAGTTCTGAAGATCGCCGCCGCCGTCGCGGCTGAGGGAATTCAGCTCGCGTTCCGCCTGATCAAAATGATCTTGATCGTTCGGTCGGAGGCCGAGCAGGCGGTGCGCGCGCGCAAGTTCCAGCCGTGCGCGGCGCTGGGCCGTCAGCGTCGCTTGATCGGCGCCGGAAATGCTCGCCATGCGCGCGCTGATGTCGAGGAGCGTCGTCGCGTCGTGCAACTGGCGCTCGTCCAGACTATCGGCGGAATCGATCGAGAAGGCGTCGTCGCGCGGCGGCTGCAGCGGGCCGGCGCCGAGTTGGACATTGGCCCAACCGGCGTAGAAATAAGCGAAAATCATTCCGCGCTGAGGCCGCTGCTGAGCCTCGCTGGCGCATCTCGACGCAATCTCTTCCAGCTTCGGCTGGTCGTTTTCGCGCGTGAGCGTCAGTGCATTGGTGCGGTCGAGCGGCTGAAAGCAATCGCCGGGCGCGCGGAACGCCCTCGGCGCTTGATCCGCCGCCAGCGCCGAGGCGGCGAACGCCGCGATTGACGCAACGGCCGTCACGCATGCGCCGCGCAGCGATCTCAACGTGCGCGTGCGAGATGCTGCGGCCAGACGGAGTTTCGCGGTCCAATCCGCCATGATCCCCTCCCACGCGGACAACCCGGCGGATTTGATCGCCCGGCGCGGAAAAGCACAAGACAATTCTGAGCTTGCGCCCCCGCGCGGCTCAGCGCTGTGTCCGCCCGGACAGCCATCGCCTTGCGCCGGTTTCGCGAAGAATGACGTTTTCCGCGGCCGGCGTAGGCGGCCTTACACATTGAGACGCACGCCCGCTTTCGATAGAAGTCGAACCGAGGGCGAAGGCCCGTGGCGAGTGGGGGAGTCGCGCCATGTCAGTTCTAGCATTCACGCTGCTCATCGTCGCGCTGCTGCTTTTCATCTTGAGCACGCGGCAATGGTCTCTGGCGATCCGCGGCGGCGTATGGGGCGCCGGTCTCATTGCGCTGGTCGCCGCGATTTTCCTCTCGGCGCAGAGCAATCATGGCGGTCTCTTCGGAGCGTTCGGCGATTTCATTGCGCATTTCGACCGGCCGGGGGAAAGCGTTCTCGTGCAGGCGATCGCCCACAACCTGCCGCAGGTCGGTCGGTTCGTGCTGCCGATGCTCGATTTCTTCCTCATTATCGCGGTCTTGCTGGCGATCCTCACCATCATTGCGTTCACGCCCGGCGAAACGCTCGAGCGCATTGCCCGGCCGATCGCGATCGGTCTCGTCGGCGCGGTGTTCGGCGGCGTGTTTGCGCTGGCGATCGTCGGCACCGGTATTGGCGATGTCGCGCAGCAGCAGGTCTATTCAACCTATGCGCATGACGACGACGCCTACAATGGCGATACGCTTTTCGTCGGCGAAGTTTCCGTGCGCCTGGCTGGCATCGATGCGCCGCACCTCGATCAGATCTGCCGCGGCCAGTCCGGCCAATCGCCGTGCGGCGAGGAAGCCCGCCGGCATCTGCAGAACCTCATCACCGGCGCCCTGCTCACCTGCGAGCGCGTCGGTCGCGGCGACGGCGACGGCGACGACCGTGAGACGTTCGCGCGTCCGCGCGTGCGCTGCACGGCTTCGCACGCCCGCGACAGCATCGACGTCGGCGAGCAGATGGTCGCCGACGGCTACGCCATCGCCACCGACAGCAGCGAACTCAATTATCGGGGTCTTGCGCGCATTGCGGCGGACGAGCAGCGGGGGATCATGGGCCTGTGCACGCTGCGCCCCAATGTTTGGCGCGCGAACGCCCGCGTCCGTCAGGCCTTCATCGAGCGGGCGACCATCCCGCGCGACATTAACATGACGATCGGCCGCTGTCCGTTGCCGCGCACGCCAAACCATGGGCCCTCGCCTGAGGCGCCCTAGCGCATCGACCCTCGAAAATAGGTAAAGTCTCTATTGCGCGCGCGGGGCGGCCGCGCGCCGGCTCGCTCGATGGGTGAGTAGACCCGGCTCGGCGCCGCGCCGTCTTCACTTTGATCGCGATCAACGCCGCGGTCCTCGGGGGGCTTAAGCTTCTTTTATACGGGAGAGGTTGAAATAGAGGTGTGAATCGACGCGGTCGAACCGGACTCTGCGTTGGCTTGATCCAACAGGGGAAATTCGCATGATGTTGATCGAAACGCTCGGGAAGGGCGGCGCCAAAGCGCTCGCGGCGGGGATTCTCACGATTGGCGGCTGGTTCGCGGGAGCGGGTCTGGCCCAAGCGGTGCCGGCTTTCGCAATGCAAACAGGACAGCCCTGTTCATCGTGCCATGTCGGCGGCTTCGGTCCGCAGCTCACGCAGTTCGGGCGCGAGTTCAAGATGAACGGCTACACCATGCGCACGGTTGGGCAGTGGGATGTCGCCCCCGTCTCCATGATGGCCGTCGCGTCTTACATCCGCACGCAGCGCGATCAGGATAGTCCGCCTGCGCCGCACTACTCGACCAACGACAATCTCACGCTCGATCAAGCCAGCTTCTTCCTGGCGGGTGGCTTCGGTCAGCACTTCGGGGCGTTTGTCCAGGCCACGTATGACGGCGTCGGCCGCGCTTTCTCGTGGGACAATCTCGATCTCCGCGCCGTCACCACCACATCGCTGTTCGGATCGAACGCGGTGCTCGGCGTGTCGCTCAACAATTCGCCGACCGTCACAGATCCTTGGAATACGCTGCCGGCATGGGGCTATCCCTACACCGACTCGGGTGTGGCGCCGGGACCTGCCGCCAGCCCGCAAATCGCCGGCGGCTTTGCACAAAACGTCATCGGCCTTAACGGCTACATGTGGTGGAACGGCGCGGTCTATTCCGAACGCGGCTTCTATTGGTCGCCGGATGCGTCGTTCCTGAACGCCATGGGCGTGCCGCCGGGCGAGACCAATCAGATTAACGGCGCCGCGCCCTATGTGCGCGTGGCCTACCAGGGCAACGCCGGAGATCACAATTTCGAAGTCGGCGCCTTCGGCTTCTTCAGCGACG
>JAFEDV010000080.1 GCA_018241475.1 Pseudomonadota bacterium
CCTCCAAACTGCGAGCGGCCTGACCTTCGCCGCTGGCGACACGGTGCGGTTCTCGTTCACGAACGGCACGCAGACCACTACCTATGACGTCGCGGTGAACGCGACCGACACTATCCAAAACTACCTGGACCGCGTGGCCTCGGCCACCAACGGCGAAGTGTCGGCGACCTTTGACACGACCACCAACAAGATCACGTATTCCTCGAGCAAAGCCTACACGGCCACGTTCGAAAACGGTGGCACAGCCAAGACCGACGGCGCCACCGGCGTGCTCGATGGCGGCGCGACCACAACGGCCGGCACGCTCGCCGGCGGTTCGGCCGGCGTCAACAGCTCGCTCGCGGTCTCGGGCTTTGACTTCCGCATCGGCGCCTCGGGCCAAGCGCTCGCGTCGCTGACGTCTTCGCTCGACATCTCGACCGCGGCCGGCGGCACCGCCGCTTCGTCCGCGATCGACACGGCGATCACGCAGATCAACAAGAACCTCGCGACCCTCGGTTCGCAGTCGAAAGCGCTCGACACCCAGAAAACCTTCCTGAGCAAGTTGAGCGACTCGATCACCAATGGCATCGGCAACCTGGTCGACGCCGATCTGGCGAAGGAATCGGCGATGCTGCAGTCGCTGCAAGTCAAGCAACAGCTTGGCGCGCAAGCTCTGTCGATCGCCAACCAAGCGCCGTCGATCATTCTCTCGTTCTTCAAGTAAGAATACGGAAAAGGCGGGGAGCACGCAGCTCCCCGCCGATTTCCGCCGGTGACGATCGATGGCGTCGCTCGAGCTCATCGCAAGTTTGCCTGAAACCCGCGCCGCAGAGCAGGCGCGGGTTACGGCTCTTGAGGCGCCTGGCCCCGTTGCGAAGGCGGCCGCGAAGCTGCGCGCACAACAGGACGCGCAACGACGCAACGACTTGCTGCCGCCTACGCTCAAACTGCGTCTCGATCGGGCTGCCGGATGGTTTGTGCAGACCTTGACCGACCCCGTCACGGCCGAAACCTTGCGCCGCTATCCAAGCGAGCAGCAGCTGGCCTTCTCGCGCGCCGTGACCGCCTACCTGCAAGCGTGCATCGAGTCGTAAACAATACGTAAAATTCTTTGGAGCATGCGCGCATGCGTTAACGTTTCGTTAACGCATTTACAGTTTCTTCACGGCTGCGGCGAAGCGCGCCGCGCGCTCGATGGCGTGGGCGCGCGATCCGAAGGAGCAGGCCAATGGTTTCGAGCGTCGTTCCTGGAGCAACGACGGGCGCGGGCGCGCTCGGCGTCGATGCGCGTTTGACGCGGTCGTCGTCGCAGGGCGGGGCGATCCGCGAGGAGACGAACTTCGCGCAAGACCGCGTCGAGATAAGCGGACCCGCGGCGATGGCCGCGGCGCGCGAAAGCGTGTCCATCGGCTTGGCGCAGGTGCAGCAGGCGCTATCGGTCGCGCGCGACGCGCAGACGATGCTGCTCCGCGTGCAGGGCCTTGCCGCCGACCCCAATGCGAGCCAGTCGGATTTGTCGTCAGCGGTGCAAGACTACGCAGCGAGTTTCGGTGCGGCGGCGAAGACCAATGCGCTCGTCAAAGGTCAGCCCCTCAGCGTGACGGCCGAACCGGGTAGTCCTCCGCTTATGATTGCCGGAGCTGATTTGACGCCGGGCGGCGATGTGATCGCCGTCCCGAGCAATGCGAGTGTCGGCGACAGCGCGCTGCCCAACCTCGTGCAAGGTTCGCTCGACCGTCTGCAGACCGTTATGGAAAACCTGGGAGACGCCGGCAAAGCGCTGCAAGCGCATCAGACCTTCTTGAGCGCGGCCCAGAACGGCGTCACCGGCGTGACCGACCTCAACGCGGATTCCGCACGGCTGATGGCGCTGCAGGTGCGGCAGGGCCTTGAAACGGCAGGCGGCCGCGCCATCGCCAACGTCGAACCGCAAGCCGTGCTGGCGCTTTTCCGCGCCTGAGGCTCAAAGCCCGCGCACACCGCCAAGGTCGATGAGTTCGCCCGCCTGATCCTCGTCGCGCAGGCGCGAAAGGATGCGGCGGGCGATCCTGTAAACCACCACGAAGGCCGAGAGGATGGCGCCCAAGAGGGCGAGGCCGGCAACGGCGAGCGCCAGGGTAAGATCGCGCGTCATCTTGAGATCGCCATGCGCCGCTGTCAGCAGACGCCCGTCGCGCGGCAGGCGCTTGGCGGCCGCCGCCGCTCGGTCGCGGGAGGATTGGGCGATCAGCAGCAGGCGCGGAATGTCGCGCAGCGATTGTGCATGACTCAGCAACGCCACCGCGCCGTTGCGCGAAGCGGCGGCGCTCATGGCCCCGATGCGGTCGAGCGCGGTCTTCACGGCCTCGACGCGCCCTTGATCGAGAGCGACGGCGAAGGCAGGCGCCGAAATCGCCCATATGCCGGCGTCATTCCCCTCGGCGCGGGTCATCGCCGCGCGGCGGAAGTCCTCGATGTGAAGCGCGCTGTCGACGAGCGCCTGCATCTGGACGCCGAAATTCTGCGGATAGTCATCCCGGCGCACCGCTGTCATCAACACGGCGGCCCCTTCCGTCATTTGCGGCGTCAGCCCGCCGCCCAGGCC
>JAFEDV010000081.1 GCA_018241475.1 Pseudomonadota bacterium
ATCCGATGTCGTTGGCCGGCGCCTGGACGGCGGATGTCTGCCGTAAAGTGATCAAGCACATCGATCTGGCGCAGACGTTTCATCTGCCGGTGGTGCATTTCGTGGATTGCCCCGGCTTCGCGGTCGGCGTGAAGCACGAACGCAGCGCGGTGGTGAAGCTGGGCGTGCAGGCGATGGCGGCGGTGTATCAGGCGCGCGTGCCGTGGTGCTCGATCGTGGTGCGGCAAGCGTTCGGGCTGGCGGGCTCGGTGATGATGAACCCGACGCGGCTGAAGTATCGCTATTGCTGGCCGAGTGGCGATTGGGGGTCGCTACCGATGGAGGGCGGCATCGAGGCGGCCTATAAGCGCGAACTGGAAGCGCATCCAGATCCGGAAGCGCGGCTGAAGGAAATCCGCGCCTGGGCGGAGGCGCTGCGTTCACCCTTCCGCACGGCCGAGAGCTTCTTCGCGGAAGAAATCATCGATCCGCGCGACACGCGTCCCCTGCTCTGCGAATGGGCGAACCTGGCGCAGAAGCTGGTGGAGACAGGGGCGTCGAGCTTCGGGATGCGGCCTTGAACTATTTTCGGCGCTTTTGACGCGCGTGAACGACCGCGCGGATTTCAACTTGGCCCGCTTCGACACGATAGATCACGATGTACGGCGTGCGCGGCACAACCAGCTGGCGCAAACCACGATGACGGGAGGCAGGCGCAAGCCGCGGAAACTCTTCAAGCAAAGCGATGACGCGCAAAATGCGCTCACCGATCCGATCGGCGCCGGCGCGGCTTCGCTCTTCCAAGAAGGAGATGGCGTTGTCGAAATCTCGTCTGGCGCTGTCAGCCCAGACGATGCGCATCAGCGGTTCCGGAACGCGCGGACAACGTCTTCATGCGGCGTGAAACCCTCGCCAGAATCGAGGCGTGCTTCAATCTCTGCCCATTGCTCCGGGGTCAGCAAATCTTCATCGTGATCCAAGATCAGGTCGATTTGCGCCGCGACCGCTTCCTGCTCTTCCGCGGGAAGGGCGCGCAATCGCTTAATGGTGGCGTCTAGGTTTGACACAGACCCTATATAGCAAGAAACCCTGCCCGCGTCACTTCTGAGTCGCCATGCGTTCCAAATCCATCACCGCCGCGCCGGAGATTGAGGCGCTGATTGGGCTTCTGGCGAAGGTGCCGGGCTTGGGACCGCGTTCGGCGCGGCGGGCGGCGCTGCAGCTGTTGAAGAAGAAGGATGCGCTGATGCTGCCGCTGGCGGCGGCGTTGTCGGATGCAGCGGTGAAGGTGCAAGCGTGCTCGAATTGCGGGACGCTGGATACCGCCAATCCGTGCGCGCTGTGCTCGGCGCCGGATCGCGACGATGGGTTGATTTGCGTGGTGGCGGAAGTCGGCGATGTGTGGGCGCTCGAACGTGCGGGCGCGTTCAAAGGGCGCTATCACGTGCTGGGCGGCGTGCTCTCGGCGTTAGATGGCGTGCGGCCGGAAGACTTGCGCATCGCAAAGCTGATGGAGCGCGCGAGCGACAACAACGTGCGCGAAGTGATCCTGGCGCTGGCGGCGACGGTCGATGGGCAGACCACGGCGCACTATCTGGCGGAGCGCTTGACGCCGCTGGGCAAAACCGTGAGCCGGCTTTCGCACGGCGTTCCCGTCGGCGGCGAACTCGATCTGCTCGATGACGGCACACTGTTCGCGGCGCTGCAAAGCCGGCGGCCGTCAGCCTAGTTGCCGCTGTGGGGATGTTGTTCGACGCAGACGGTGCGCGCGTGCGTGATGTGGGTGTCCATGAGGCCTTCGCGGCGAAAGCGCGCGACGGCGGCCTGGTATTGCTCGTAAGTCATCTCACGGGCGATCTTGTCCCAGGTGCAGGCGCAGACTGGATCGCTTGACGGACATGTGGCGCTGAACTGCGCTTGCGCGCTTGCCGGAAACTCATGCGGCGCGCCGTCGCCGCACGCCATCAGAACCAGCGCCCCGCTGAGGGCGGTGAACGTCCGCCACATCGCGTTTCCTCCGCTCGGCAGAATTTGCCGATAGTGCGAATGGAGTATGGGCGAAGATCGTTAAGAGAGCGATGCGGAATGAAGTAAAGCGTCGGTTACAGCGGAACTCTACGGCGCGCGTTCGAGGCGAAGCGCTTCGCCGCTGGCGGTCGTGAGCACCAGCACGTCGGTTTCGGGTTGGCTGGCGTGCACAGCGCCGTTCAGCGCGGAAAGAAAGCGGCGCTCCTGGCCCATCACCTGTTCGGATGTAAGGCCGGGGCGCGTGCACGCCATCATGGTGGAGATCATGTGGCTGAAGGTGAGCGTGTCGCCGGCGCGCGTGTAGGACCCGCCGAAAGCGTTGCAGCCGCCATTGCCGTTGGCGTGACCGTCGCTGCTGAACGTCAGCGTTGGACTCGTGCCGGGGAGCACGGGCGCGCCAGCGACTGCCATAAGTTTCCAGGAGCCGACGATATAGGCTGTCGGCTGACCGACATCCGTGCCTTGAGGACCGCTCACGCAGGCGGCGAGCAAGAGGCTGAAAGCGACA
>JAFEDV010000082.1 GCA_018241475.1 Pseudomonadota bacterium
CGGACTTCGAGCACCTCGGCGGCATCCTCACCGCCCAGCGCAGCAAGCTGGCGGCGGCAGGCGAGGAAGCTTCCAAACTGGCTGGCAGCATCGCGAATGTAGGGACTATTTCCGGCACGACGGCGCGCGAACTGGGCGTCATGGTCGGCGAAATCATGCGTGGCAACTTCACGCGCCTGGAAGGCTCGGCAGTCACGCTATCCAACCGGATGGGATTGCTTCCGAAGCTGTTCACCGACACCGGCGCGGTCATTCTCGCCACGCTTGCCGCTGTGGCGCTTTTTGCCAAAGCCGAATGGGACGCCGAACAGCGCACCATCGCTTTTCAGAAATCGATCCAAGCCACCAGCGGCTTTGCCGGCAAGACGGCAAGCGATCTGGACGAGATGGCGCATTCCGTCGCCGGCTCCACGCAGTCCGTCGGCGAGTTCTCCGCGGCCCTTGCGCAGGTCAACTCGACTGGTCAGTTCACCGGCTCGCAATTGCAGATGGTCACCCAGGCCGCGCTGGATTTCGGCACCGCGATGGGCGGCAGCGTCGATGAAGCGATCAAGCAGTTCGAACGGCTTGGCAACGAACCGGTTCAAGCGTCGGCCGACCTCAACGAGCAATACCATTACCTCACCCTGAGCATCTACGAACAGATTCGCGCGCTCGATGCGCAAGGCGAGCATCTGGCGGCCGTGACGCTGGCGCAGCAGTCCTATGCGCAATACCTCGCGCAATCACGCGAGGCAGCCGAACAGAACGAACGCGGGCTGTCGGGGATGTGGGATCGCTTCAAGTCGGGGGCGTCCGATGCGGTCCAGAACATGGAGGACTGGAGCGGCTATTTTTACCGCGCCGTCTCGGGCACCGAAACGCTGGAAGAAAAATACCGCGACGCCCTCCAGAACGCGAGCAACCTGCGCGAACAACTGCGCGAGCTGACCGACGATCCACACGGTTACGCCAGCGACGACTACAACCGCGCGCTCGCCCTCACCAAGAATGCCTTGCAGGCGGCGGACGACGTTGTCCGGCAATTGCGCGCCGATATGATGATGGCGTCGGCGGCCGATGGGCTGGCAGCGGCCGCACAACAGCAGTCGCAGGCCATCATCGCCGCCTATCGAGCCGTCGATGCGGCGCGCGAAAAATACATCCCAGAACTGGGCCGCGAAAAGCAGTTGAACGATCTCATCGGATCGTTCTTTCTCGCCCATAAAGGCGCTCCGAACGACCCGACCACCGGCCTTGCAGAGTTGCAGCGTGTCATCGACGGGATGAACGGCCCGGACAAAGCGCCGAAGAAGATGGGCCTTGGCATCGATCGCGCCCAGCTCGCCGACGATGTGGCCGCGTATCAGAGCGCGTGGCAGACCGCGCAGAAGACCTTCAGCAACGCCGAGCGCCAGCTCGACGCCCAGCGCAAGGCCGATGCGATCGCCGACAAGGAGTATTTTGCGGCCAAGCAGGCCGACATCGATGCGCTGCTGGCCGCCCAGCTCAAGGCGCTGGCCACCGAGCGCGCCGGCTTGCTGGCGCACGCCACCACCGCCGCCCAGCGCATCCGCGTGGATGGGCAAGTGCGCGACATCGATGCCAAGGTCGAACAGGCCAAGCAGGACGCCGCCGCCAAGACCGACGAACTGCAACAGCGCAGCGCCGAGAACGACAAGCAACGCGCGCAGCAGTACAGCCAGCTCCAGCAACAGTATTACCAGGCCATCGGCGACACCGGCGCGGCGCAGTTGCTGCGGGTGCAAGAGCAGTTCGACAAGGCGATGCAGACCATGACCGCCGCCGCCAACACCGATGGGCAGAAGATCGCCAAG
>JAFEDV010000083.1 GCA_018241475.1 Pseudomonadota bacterium
AACTCTTCCTCGGCGCCGTCGCGAGCCTGGCCGCGAACAGCCACGCACACCGCGCGCTTCGTCGGCGCGCCGGCGCGCCTGAACTTTAGAGGTTCCGCCCACATGCCGCCACCCTGTCGCCGCCCCCCGGCGGCGCCTCAGCCCGTGAAGGCCATGTTAGGATGCGGTTTTGCGGAAGCGCAACAGCGCCGCTCAGCTGCCCCAGCAGCCGTACGCCACTTCCTTCATCTTCACGGCGCTGCCGTCAGAGAGCGTGTGGCTGCGATTGTTCACGGTGACCGTAATGTGGTCGGTGGGCTGCACGCCCGCGAGAATGGGCGGTCGCTGAGGCAAGTTGATCATGAGCGCATCGTCGCGCCCATTGCGCTCGACGCGGCTTGGCACGTTTACGGTCATGTTGCCGATGCCGACCGCGGATGTGCGGGCGCGCCGGCCGTCGCGAGCCAACGTGAAATCGCTCAGGACGAGGTCGCCGGTCGGCGGGCGGCACTGGATCATCGCAGTGATGCGGCCGCGCGCGTCCGTTTCGGTCGCGGTGACGACGCCGTCCGTATAGGACGATGTCCATGTCGACTGCGTCTGCGCGGCGCTGAAACTGGGCGCCGACAAAGTCGCCATGCAGAGAACCGCGGCCAATTGCACCCGCATCGTGTTCCACTCCGTTGAGTCTTGTCCCGGGAGCGGCTCATAGCAGGGCGGCCAGCCGGAGGCGACCGGCAAACGCCGTTGCGAATGCGTAATCCTCAGCGCAGGCGCCGCTGTCCCTGCTCCAATTCCAGCAGGAACCGCTTGGTTTCCATGCCGCCGCCAAACCCGGTCAAGCTGCCGTCGGCGCCGATGACGCGGTGGCACGGGATGATGATGGGGATCGGATTGCGCCCATTGGCGGCGCCGATGGCGCGCACCGCCTTCGGCTTGCCGATGGCGCGCGCCTGCTCGCCGTACGAGCGCGTGGCGCCGTAAGGGATCTTGGTGAGCGCTTTCCAAGCGGCTTCCTGAAACGGCGTGCCTTGCGGGCGCACCGGCACTTTGAATTCCTTCAAGCGGCCGGCGAAGTAAGCATCGAGCTCCTTCTTGGCTTGCTCGATGATCTTGTCGGCGCCACGCGGACATTTCGGCGAGGGATATTTGGTGTTCTCGAAGTCGAGATAGGTGATGGCTTTGCCGTCGGAGACGAGCGTCAGCGTCCCAATCGGGCTCCTGTAGGTCGAGCTGATCATTTGCGGAGTTCCTTCTTTGCGACGCGCCGCCAAAGCCGGATTGCTGCATAGCCGCGCCAAGGCTTCAGGTGTTCAAGTGTTTCGCCCTTGCGGCCCAGAGCGTTGATGAGGGCGATATCAGTCGCAGGATAGGCGTCGGGATCGCCGAGCGCGCGCAGCGCCACGTACTCGATCGTCCACGGACCGATGCCTGGGATTTGCGCGAGCGCCGCTCGGCCTGACGCAATGGCGCCGCGCGCGAGCGGAAGCTTGCCGTCGGCCGAGGCCACCGCGAGGCGATGCAGCGTTTCCGCCCGCTTCATCGGGACGCCAATCTTGGCGATCGCGGCCGTGCCGGCATCGGCGAGTGTGGCCGCGTCCGGAAAAGCGTGAGTCAGCATTGCACCGCCGGCAACGGCGTTTGCCGGCTGGAAGCCGGCGGTCCGGGCGCCGAACTTTTGCACCAAGCGATGTGTGAGCGTGCGTGCGCCGGCGACGGTGATTTGCTGACCGAGTACGGCGCGGATCGCCAATTCAAGGCCGTCGAGGGCGCCCGGAACGCGCACGCCGGGTTCGCGCTTCACGTCCTTCGCCAATGCCTTGTCCGAGGCGAGATGCGCATCGACGGAAGTCATCTCCGCGTCGAGATCGAAGGCGCCGCGCACGTTGGCGACAAGCGGACGCAGGTGCGGCGCAAGATTTTCGGAGAGCGTGAGTTCAAGACCCTTCGCTCCCATGCCGATTTCGATCCAGCCGAGGGCGTCGCCCCACTTGAGTACGCGCGCGTAGCTGTCGGCGTCCGCGCACTCGACGCCGGGGAGCGCTCGCTTGCCGAGGAAGTCCAACATCGGCGCGATGTTGTAGTCGCCGCGCGGCGAGAGGCTGACGGTGAAGGTCTCGCCACGCTCAAGGTGCTTGCGGCCGCGCATCTTGGTGGGCGGCGCGCCGTAGCGGTCCTTCATGGTGGCGTTGAAGCGGCGCAAGCTGCGGAAACCGGAAGCGAAGGCGATATCGGTGACCGATAGCGCGGTTTCGTTCAGCAAGCGGCGCGCGGTCAGCAAGCGGCCGGTTTGCGCGATGTCTATCGGGCTCGCGCCGAATTGCGTATTCATCACGCGCCGCAAATGGCGCGAGGTGACGCCGAGTTCGTCGGCGAGCGCCTCGAGCCCCGCTTCTTCCAGCGCGCCCGCTTCGATACGCGCGTAGGCGGCGGCGGCCAGACGTGCGGGCGCATCGATGGGCGCGAGGCCCGGCGCGCGCTCAGGGCGGCAGAGCAAGCACGGACGGAAGCCGGCGGCTTCAGCGGCGGCGGCGGAGGGCCAGAACGTACGGTTCACGCGCTTCGGCGTGCGCGCCGGGCAGATGCAGCGACAATAGATGCCGGTCGATTTGACCCCGACATAGAAGCGCCCGTCAAAGCGCCTGTCCTTTGCGTCGCAGGCCGCATGGCAGGTATCGGCGTCGAGGGTCATGGGCCGAAATATGGGCTTGGCCGGCGCAAATGTCTCGCCGGATTCGGACATGACAACCCCGGGCGGCTTTTGACACTTGCCGCGCCATTATCTACGGAGTTCGGGAGAGAGGCTGGCGATGACACGTATCCTGCTGGCGCTGGCGTGTGCGGTTGTTCTTGGCGCCGCCGCAGCCGATGCGCAGACGGCGCCGCCGACGCCGGCGCAGCGTCCGAACATCGTCGTGGTCCTGGTCGACGACGCCGGCTTTTCGGACTTCGAGCCCTATGGCGGCGAAGCGCACATGCCGACGATCAGCGCGCTCGCGCGGCGCGGGGCGCAGTTCTCGCACTATTACACCTCGCCGCTCTGCGCGCCGTCGCGAGCGATGCTGCTGACGGGCGTCGACAACCATCGCACCGGCGTCGCCACCATCCCGGAAGTACTGCCGCCAGAACAGCAGGGCCATCGCGGCTACACGATGCATCTTGAGCCGAATGTGCTGACCATCGCGCAGCGGCTGCGCGGTGTCGGCTATCGCACCTATATCACCGGCAAGTGGCATCTGGGGCATGGGCAAGGCGACCTGCCCAACGATCACGGCTTTGACCGATCCTTTGTGCTCGACGCTTCCGGCGCCGACAATTGGCAAGAAGCGCCGTACATGCCCTACAACAATTACGCGCCGTGGTTCGAGAACGGCCGGCCCGCGCATCTGCCGAGCGACTTCTACTCCAGCCGCTTCATCGTCGACCGGATGATCCAGTATCTGGACGACGATCGGAACAGCAACGCGCCGTTCTTCGCCTATG
>JAFEDV010000084.1 GCA_018241475.1 Pseudomonadota bacterium
CTGGGCGGCAATCCCAAAACGCACTTAACAGAGTCATTCCGGCCGGAGGCGCGGAACGCGCCGTAGAGCCGAACCCCGGGCAACACCTGCGCTCGACGATCCCTGGGTTCCGGGTCTCGCTCCGCTCGCTCGGAATGACTCTATGATGGGGAGTCTGTGCTGGGAGCAGTTTCGTTTCGCACCGTCAGCCCTGCGCCCGCCATGGTCGTGGCCACCACGAGCGCGATGATCGTCACCCAGAAACCCTCCTGCTTTTCGATGCGCACGGCGCTTTCGACCGAGCCGCTCAGATCGATGCCCAATGTATTGTGCTGCTTGCGCGCCGCATGTTCGACCTGATTGTTCATCTCGGCGCGGATGTGCTCGAACGCCCCGAAACTCAGCCCAATTCCCAAGAGCGACGTTGCCAGCATCGCGCCCGCCGCCGCCCGGCTCTTCAGCACAAGGCTCACGAGCAGCCCCAGCGCGATCACCGCGAACGCCGCGATCGCGAAGATCTCCGGCGCCGGGCGGTCCATCTGCTCTTGCGTGTGCTCGTTGCCGAATTGCGCCTGCAAGCCATTGATCTGATCGCTGGGATGCAGATGCCCGACCATCATGTCCCAGCCGCTGCCATGGGCGATCTCGTTGCCGGAGCACGACACCAGGATCCACGGCAGGAAGAATGCGAACAACGCCACGAGCTTGGCGATCCGCGCGATGAGATTGAAATTGATCATGGGATTCGGTTTACGCCAGCCCAACGCGTCATGTGAAGGGGCGACTGCCTGAGTGTACTATTAGGGCCCATCCTGGAACAGGTGCGGGTTCGGGCTTCCAAACTGAACGCCAGCAAGCGCCCTTGGATGCGCGTGCATATCGACTTGCAGATTTTCGTACAAAATACCGCCCGCGCATATGCGCTGGTAGCTCAGCGTCACGATGTAGGTCGTCACAGTGCGAGCAAAGTTAGCGCCCAGCAGCCGCGCGTCACCGCAAGATCCAAGCCGCGTCCGTGCTCGTTCGATCAGGCCCGCGAGCATCATCCTCGAATTTCCGCGTATAAATGCTGGCGTGCCAAGTGCCAACGCGGCATCGATGTCGTTGGCCTCGAGGGCGGCGTTGAAACGATCCCCGACAGTTCGAGCGGCATTGTAGTCGTTTTGACTTGTGCAGGCTACGAGTAGGCAAAGCGCCACAATTAGGGGGACAAACGGCCTCCTCAAGTCATCGCCTCTCTGACTGCGCGGCAATCCAGGCCCGCACCCGTGTATCCAGCAAATCGATCGGCAGAGCGCCTGCGCCCAGCAGCTCGTCGTGGAAGGCGCGGATGTTGAACCGCGGCCCTAGCGCCTGCGTCGCTTCACGCCGTAGCGTCTGGAAATTCAGTTCGCCGATCTTGTAGGCAAGCGCCTGCCCAGGCGTTGCCACATAGCGCTCCAGCTCCGTCTGGATGTTATGCGGCGAGAGCGCTGTGTTTTGCGCAAAGCATTGCCGCGCCCGTTCGATGTCCCAGCCCATCCAGTGAATGCCGGTGTCCGCCACCAGCCGGCAGGCCCGCCACATTTCGTAGCTCAGCCGCCCGAAGCGTTCGTAGGGCGTGCGGTACATGCCCATGTCCTCGCCGAGGGATTCCGCATAGAGACCCCAGCCCTCGATGAACGCCGTCACATTGGCGTTGCGCCGGTAATAGGGGAGTTCGCCTTGCTCCTGCGCCAGCGCGATCTGCAAATGATGCCCTGGCACCGATTCATGCAGCGTCAGCGCCGACATTTCATAGAGCGGCCGCTGATTGAGGTGCGTGAGATTGATCCAGTAGGTGCCGCTCTGCCCGAGCGCCGGCGAGCCTTGTGTGTAGTAGGCGGTCGTCGAGCCTTCCGCCGTTTCCGCCGGAATGACGCGAATGCCGTAGGTGAGCCGCGGCAGCGTTCCGAACAGCCGCGGCAATTGCGCGTCCGCGCGCTTGGCGGTTTCCGCATAGCGCATGGTCAGCTCTTCGCCCGTGCGCGCATAGAATTGCGGATCGGTGTGCAGGAAGTTCACGAAGGCGGCGAAGTCGCCATGGAAACCGCTGGCGCGGATTTCCTGCTCCATCTCGGCGCGAATGCGCGCGACCTCGGATTCGCCCAGCGCATGGATCTGCTCGGGCGTCATCGTCGTCGTGGTGAACGAGCGCGCCAGGAAGCTGTAATATGCGCGCCCGTTGGGAATGGCGTTCAAGCCGATCGTGGTGCGCGAGTGCGGCAGGTACTCGTTCTGCAGGAAGGTCACCGTCGCCTGCTGCTGCGGCAGGATCTGGTCATGGATGATCGCCCGCGCGCGGTCGCGGTAGCGCTGCTGGTCCGCCGCCGGGATCGTCGGCGGCATCTGCGCGAACGGCAAGAGCAGCGTGTCGGTCAGCGAATTGAGCTGTGCGCGCGCCGTCGCCAGCGCCCGCTCCGAGACGATCCGCGGTTGCACCCAGCCGGTCGCGATCCCGCGCCGCGCGTTGGCGAGGTTCTGCTGATACCAGAGCGGCGCGGCCTGGAGCCGCGCGATCCAGGCTTCCGCGTCGTCGGCGGATTGGATCGGCGTGTTGTAGGCAAGCGACGACAGCAACGTGAAGTAGCCGTCGCCATTGCTGATCGGCATGCGCGCGTCGTCGAAATCGATTTCCTCGATGCCTTCGCTGATCACCCGCATCAGGAAGGCGCGGTTGATTGTGTCCGCATCGTTGAGCCCATGGTCGGGCACTTGCGCGAGCTGCGTGCGCAGCGCGGTCAGATCGCGCTTCAGCGCCGCCGCCGCTTCCGGCGATGCATCCGGCAGCCGCCTGAGCGCCGCGCGGTCGCCTTCGCCGCCAGCGGTGAGCGGGTCGACGCGCCGCTCCAACTGCTCATACGCCGCGATCACAGCCGCGAGCCGCGCGTCGCCCTGTTGTTGTTGCGCAAGCACCGGTCCAGACGCCGTCACGACAAAAAGCGCAACGCAGGCCATCAGTGGTCGGATCATGAGCACACCCCTCGAGCCGTCAGTCCTAGCACCGTGCTGCGCGCTCCAGAAAGCCAAAGAGCGACGAGCTGTTTGATTGACTTGATGACTGGCCCGCCTATCTTCGCGGCGCGAGATTCCATCCTATATCCCACACTAGAAGAGGGCGCTCGATGGCCGGCGCGACCCGTCCGCAGAACAGACCACTTTCGCCGTTTCTCACGGTCTGGCGTTGGCACATCACCATGGTCGCCTCGATCCTGCACCGGGTTACGGGCGCTGTCCTGTATGGCGGCGCCGTTCTGCTGGCGCTGTGGCTGCTGGCTGTCGCCGCCGGGCCCGAAGCATACGCACAGGTCGGCTGGGTGCTTGCATCGCCCATCGGCCAGATCGCGCTCTATCTCCTGGTCGCGTCGCTTGCCTTCCATCTCGCCAACGGCATCCGCCACTTCGTCTTCGACACGGGCGCAGGCATGAAGCCGGTCGACGCCGACCTCACCGCCTGGTTCGCGATCCTGTTTGCGATTGCCGCGCCCATCGGGCTCTGGGCTCTTCTCAGCTTCGGAGGGCTGCACCGGTGAACGCTCCCCAACGCAGCATGCGAACGCCGCTCGGTCGCGTCCGCGCCCACGGCGCCAGCGGCCAGGGCACCGGCCACTTCATCGGCCAGCGCGTCTCCGCGATCGCTCTGGTTGTGCTCGGCCTTTGGTTCTTGGCCGCGGTCATGCTCGAAATGCACAACCCCGGCTTCGTCTCGGCGATCGATTTTCTGTCTGCGCCGGTGAACGCCGTCGGCGTCATCCTGCTCGTCGTCGCCGCCTTCTATCACATGCGTCTCGGCATGCAGGTGATCGTCGAGGACTACATCGCCAAGCCGTCCACCAAAGCGGTTCTGCTGCTTCTCAACACGCTTGGTCTCATCGCGCTCGGCGCCGGCGCCGTTTTCGCGGTGCTGATCGTGAACTTCGGAGCCTGACTTTTGGCCGCCTATTCCTGGATCGATCACACCTTCGATGTCGTTGTCTTGGGCGCCGGCGGCTCGGGCCTGCGCGCCGCGCTGGAACTCTCGCGCGCCGGCCTGACCGTGGCCTGCCTGTCCAAGGTCTTCCCCACCCGCTCGCACAC
>JAFEDV010000085.1 GCA_018241475.1 Pseudomonadota bacterium
GGAAGCGGCTATGCATCGCTGCCAACTCTACCTCATCACGCCGGCGAGCTTCGACTTGGGCGCTTTCGCGCGCGCGGCGAGCGAGGCGTTGGCGGACGGCCACGTCGCGGCCTTCCAGCTCCGTATGAAGGACGCCGGCGATGCCGACACTCTCGCCGCTGGAAAAGCGCTGAAGCCGATCGTGCAAGCCGCGGCTTCGGCCTTCATCGTCAACGACCGTCCCGATCTTGCCGTCGCGCTCGACGCCGACGGCGTGCATGTGGGCCAAAGCGATGCAAGCTATGCCCGAGCGCGCGCGCTGTTGGGCAGCGACAAGATCGTCGGCGTCACCTGCCACAACTCACGCGACCTCGCCTACGCCGCCGCCGAAGCCGGCGCCGATTACGTCGCCTTCGGCGCCTTCTATCCGACCGCCACGAAGACGCCATCGCACTGGGCGGATCCGGAAATCCTGGAGATCTGGCAGGAGACGATGCAGACACCGTGCGTCGCGATCGGCGGCATCAATCTCAATAACGCCGAGACCCTCGTGCGCGCCGGCGCCGATTTCCTGGCGGTCTCCAACGCGGTCTGGTCTCACCCGCAAGGACCGCGCGCGGCTGTCGCCGCCTTCGATGCTCTGTTCGAGCGCATCGCGCAGGGCTAGCGCAAAGGCGCTACACTCCCCCGACTCAGGACGCGCGATGGACGACACACCCTCACCGGAGCAGTCGAAACCAGGCTTGGCCAGCCGCTTGGCGCGCGCCAGCGTGTTCAAGCGGCTGGGGCCTGGCCTCATCACCGGCGCCGCCGACGACGATCCCTCCGGCATCGCCACCTACTCGCAAGCCGGCTCACAATGCGGCGTCAACATGCTTTGGACGGTCATTCTGACCTGTCCGATGATGGCCGCCATCCAGTCGGTCAGCGCGCGCATCGGACGCGTCACCGGCCACGGCCTTGCGGCGAACATGGCGCATCACTTCCCGCGCCCGCTGGTGGGATTCCTGGTTGGCCTGCTCTTCATCGCCAATACCGTCAACATCGGCGCCGACCTCGCGGCCATGGGCGCCTCGGCGCATCTGGTCAGCGGCTGGAGTCCGCACCTGTTCACGATCGCCTTCGCGCTCTTCTCGCTGCTGCTGCAGATTTTCGTGCCGTATCACCGCTATGTCGGCTTTCTGAAATGGCTGACGCTGGCGCTCTTCGCCTATGTCGGCATCGTCTTCGCGGTTCGTATCGATTGGAGCGAAACGCTTGCGCGCAGCGTCGTGCCGCACCTGCCTCTCAACGCGCAATCGCTGACGACCATCGTCGCAGTCTTTGGAACGACGATCAGCCCCTATCTGTTCTTTTGGCAGGCGTCCGAGGAGGTGGAGGACGAAGAGGCAGATCCCGACGCCGCGCCTCTGGTCGAGCGACCCGACCAGGCGCCGGAGCAGCTCGCGCGCATTCGCTGGGACACATATCTCGGCATGGCATTCTCCAACCTCATTGCCTACTTCATCATCCTCACCGCCGCGGAAACGCTCTTTCGCGCCGGAATCACGAACATCCAGACCACAGCGGAAGCCGCAACGGCTCTGCGTCCGATCGCGGGGGAACTCGCCTTCTTTCTATTTGCGATGGGCGTCGTCGGCACCGGCCTGCTGGCGGTGCCTGTTCTCGCAGGTTCGGCTGCTGACGCGATCAGCGAAGCATCCGGCTGGACATCAGGTCTCGAAAAGAAATGGCGCGATGCGCCCGCCTTCTACACGGTCATCACGCTCGCGACGCTGCTCGGCCTCGCCCTAGATTATGCCCCCATCGATCCGATCACGGCCCTGTTCTGGGGCGCCGTGCTCAACGGCGTCATCGCCGTGCCGATCATGGTCGCCACGATGCTGGTCGCCTCACGCAAAGACGAAATGGGCGCATTCGTCGCCACCACGAGCCAACGCTGGCTCGGCTGGCTCGCGACCGCGCTGATGGGGGCGGCGGCGGCGACCATGCTTGCGTTGGCGCTTTAGGGGCGCGCCTCAGCCGATCTTCGACTGCCTGCTCACCCACCAATAAGCATAGAGCGTGAACGCTATGAACAGAGCCATGCCGACATAATTCGAAGCTTCGGCAAAGCCTGCGGGCGCAAATGCAAACGGCGCCGGATTGTTGGTCGCCACGATCACCCCGGAATTGATGATGCCGAGCAGACTTTCGCCGACGACGAGGCCCGAGGCCAGCAGCACGCCGAAGCGCTTCGCCATTTCCGCGTTCGGCCGTTTTTCCATCGCCCGGTTGTAGAGCCAGCCGGCGATCGCGCCAATGATCACCGGCTCGGTCGCCGACATCGGCAGGTATATGCCGATGCCGATCGCCAGCGGCGGCAGACGGATCAGCTTCAGCACGCCCAGGACCTCATCCACGGCGATGCAGACGACGCCGACGATCACGCCGATGCCAATCAGATTCCATGGCACGTTTCCGTTCAGAATGCCGTGGGCCAGCGTCGATATCAGCGTCGCTTGCGGCGCGCCGAGCGGCTCGCCGATCGCATGCCGGTTCGGGTCGCCCGGGAACCCGTAGGCGTGGTTCAGCATATCCAGCACGAGCGGGATCACCAGCGAGCCCGCGATGACGCCCACGATCAGCGCCAGCTGCTGGCGCCAAGGCGAGGCGCCGACCAACTGTCCTGTCTTCAAGTCCTGCAAGTTGTCGTTGGAGATCGTCGCCACCGAAAACACGATGGCGACCGCAAACAGGCAGAAGGCGGTCAGCGCGCGCGTCGCCTGCGGTCCCAGCAGCGGCTGCGCGAAGGTCGCCAGCAGCACTGCGCCGATCACCGTCGCCAGGATGCCGATGCCGGAGACCGGCGAATTGGACGCGCCAATCAGCGCCGCCATGTAGCCGGCCACGGTCGCGATGAAGAAGCCCACCACGACGACGAAGATCACGCCGCCAATGGTCAGCGGCCAGGAGAGCGGGCTGAGCCAGCCTGCGTCGATGAAATTCCACAGCAGCCAGCCGATCATCACCAGGCAGACGACGCTCAGGAGCACGATCAGCCACGCGGGTATGTCGCGATCGTCGCGCGCATGGAGCGCCGTGGCGCCGGCCGCCGAGCGCGCCTTCATCGTCGCCTGGAAGCCTTCGATCAGCGGCTTCACCAGCTTGATCATGCTCCAGATCGCCGCTGTGCCGATGGCGCCTGCGCCCACGAAGCGCACTTGCCGCCAGACCGTATCTGCGATCGTCGCAGCGTCGCCATGAGCGCCTTGCGTCCAAATCGGCACGAAGCCGGCCCAGGTAATCAGCAGACCCGCCAGCATCGCCAGCCCTACCGACAAGCCGACCAAGTGTCCGGCGCCGAGAAGCGCCAGGGAAAAACCGAGATCGATTCCCGTCGCGCCAAGCGCCAGGCGGAAGTACTTGGTCATCTCCGCCGCCGCCACGCCTGTGAAGGTGATCGCCTGCAGCGCCGCCGACATCAGCGCGCCGAACGCAACGACCAGCGGCCCGCGGTTGCGCTCGATGGCGTTGGGCGACGCTTCATCGCCGGTGGCGCCCACCTTCAGCACTTCCGCCGCCGCCACGCCTTCCGGGAACGGCAGCGGCGTGTTCACCACCAGAGTCCGCCGAAGCGGGATCGAAAACAGCACGCCCAGAATCCCGCCTAGCGCGCAGATCAGGAACGTCGTCACATAGTCGAAGCCTTGCCAATAGCCGATCATGACCAGGCCAGGCAGCACGAAGATGATCGCCGACAGCGTGCCGCCCGAAGACGCCACCGTCTGCACGATATTGTTCTCCCGGATGGTGCCGGTGTTGAACGCGCGCAAGATGCCCATCGAGATCACCGCCGCCGGTATCGACGACGCGATGGTGATCGCGACCCGCAGGCCCAGATAGATGTTCGCCGCCGTGAAAATCATGGCGATGAGCGCGCCAAGCAGCAGTCCGCGGATTGTCAGTTCGTTGTCTCTCATGGAGCTGCACTTACTGGACGTTGATCGTTACGGTGAAGGTTTGCCAGAGCTGACCGCCGAGCCCGCGTAGCTCAAGCGTCAACGGCCCTGAGCCGGCGTTGATGTGGGCGGCGCACGTCAACAGGACGGCGGCAAAGACCAATGAGCGCATCCGCGTTCCCCCGTATGCCATCCCCTTGCGCCCCGGCACTCTCGCTGCGCCTGCGCGCCAGCGCAAGCTGCCCTACAAGCGCTTCGGTTTGCAGCATTTTTCGACGAGCGGCGGCGGGCGCCGCTTCAGCACTAGGAAAACGGCGCAAACCCGCCTACGTCTTCAGCCATGACAGGAGTTTCCATGGCCGATGCCAGAGTCCGCCTCGACGAGGAAGAGAAAGAAAAGAATCCGAACGACATGCGCAACGCGCCCGACGTCGTCGAAAAGGCGCTGTTCGACGCTCGCGTGGTGATGCTCACCGGCGAAGTGAACGATGGCGTCGCCCGCCGCGTCACCGAACGGCTATTCGCGCTTTCCGCGCAAAGCGCCTCGCCCATCACTTTCGTGATCTCCTCGCCCGGCGGCCACGTCGAAAGCGGCGACATGATCCATGACGTGATCAAGTTCATCAACGCGCCCGTGCGCATGCTCGGAACCGGCTGGGTCGCCTCCGCCGGCGCGCTCATCTATTGCGCCGCGCCGCGCGATCAGCGCTATTGTCTGCCCAACACGCGCTTTCTCTTGCACGAGCCGCGCGGCGGCATCGGCGGCATGGCCTCCGACGTCGAAATCCAGGCGCGCGAGGTGCTGCGCATGCGCGAGCGCTTGAACCGCATCTTTGCGGACGCCACCGGCCAGCCGCTCGACAAGATCAAGCGGGATACCGACCGCGACTACTGGATGCAGGCCGAAGAAGCCAAAGCTTACGGCCTAGTCGGCCGGATCGTGTCAAGCGCGGCCGAGATCCGCTAACAGCCACGTCCGTTCTCCGCTGCGGAGCAGCGAAACTGGCCGTCACGAACCCTCCAAACCATGCGGCGCCTCCGTATGTTTCCATTGGGGCGCACCCGCGCTAGTTTTCGCCTGCTGGGTGCATATGGGGCAGGTGGTCGATGGGTCGCGAGTTCGAGCTGAAGCTGGAAATTCCGGCTGCTTCCGCCAACAAGGTGATGCGCCTGCCGTGGCTGTGGGAGCAGGCCAGCGGCGAGATGCAGCCGCGGCAGATGTCGACGACGTATTATGACACGCCGAAATATGCGTTGCGCCAAAAGGGCATCAGCCTGCGCGTACGGCGCATCGGGACAAAGAACATTCAAACGGTGAAGGCGGTCACCCCGCGCAAGTCGTGCCCCATCGACCGCAGCGAGTGGGAGCGCGAAATCGGCGGCGACGTCCCCGAACTTCGTCACGTGCTCGGCACGCCGCTGCAGGAATTCAAGCGCAAGAAACTGCGCAAGAGCCTGGCGCCGGTATTCGAAGTGAAAGTCGAGCGCAGCGCCTATCCCGTGCTCTCCGCCAACAGCGCCATCGAACTCGCCATCGACCGCGGCAGCGTCTCGACCGGCGACGCCAACGCCGCATTCTGCGAAATCGAGCTTGAGCTGAAGCGCGGCGCCTCGGCTGAGCTCGCGCGCCTTGCCCGCCGTCTTGCCAGCGAAGTTCCCGCTTCGCTCGGTCTCAAGACCAAAGCCGACCGGGGCTTCGACCTGCGCTCCGATCAGGCTGCGCGGGTTTATCGCGCCGAGCACGTGCGCGTCACCGCGCGCTCGCGCATCGGCCATTCGTTCAAGCTCATCGGCTGGTCGTGCCTGCGCCAATTTGCGCTGAATGGCGACGCGATCCGCGCTGGCAATTTCGAAGGCGTGCACCAGATGCGGGTCGGGCTGCGGCGCCTCCAGACCGTTCTATCGATCTTCGAACACTTGATCGACGGCCCCGAAACCGACGCCGTCGAAACCGAACTGAAATGGCTGATAGACGAACTTGCGCCTGCGCGCGATCTCGATGTCTTCATTGAAAAGACGCTTGGCCCTCTCAGCGCCAAAGCGGGCGCGGATGCCGCTCTTCAATGCCTGCTGGAGAACGTCAAAGCCCGCCGCGCGCTGGCCATGGAGCGCGCCCGGCAGGCCGTCAGCGGCGATCGTTTCCGCCAGTTCGTGCTGCGGACGGCGCTTTGGCTGCTGGCCGGCGAATGGTCCGATCTTGCCGAACTCGAGGGCGTTCGCCCCGAGGCGCGGATCGAGGACTTCGCCCGCCGCACGCTGGAAAGACGAACGCGCAAGGTGGCGCGCAAGCTGCGTGCGGTGCGCGGCCTGGACATCGGCGCTCGCCACAAGTTGCGCCTCGCCGTCAAAGAACTCCGCTACACCGCGGAATTCTTCACCGATGTGTTCGCGGACGCGCGCCGCGATCGGCGCCGCTTCGCGAAAATCCTCGCCAAGCTGCAAGACAATCTCGGCCGCCTGAACGACCTCGCCGTTCATCGCCGCCTGGGCCAAGAATTCGTCGAGGCCTGGACGCTGGTCGACCTCGACCGCGCCAACAACGCCAGCAATGAGAACGCGTCGCCAGCCGTCCAGTACGCGCTCGGCTTCGCCATCGGCCAGGAACAGCACGAGAGCGATGCCTGCGCGGACACCGCCTACGAGATGGGCCGGCGCCTGAAGCGCGCGAAGCGCTTCTGGCGCTAGCTTGGACAGCCGGCTTGCAGCCGGGAAAAGAGACGCCGGCGGATCGTCGTCACCGCGACATCGGATCCGAAATTTGGATGACTTCGGAGACGCCATCGCCCGCGAGCGCCAGGAATTCCTTGATGTCGGCGATCGCCTGCGTGCGCGTCGGCGCTTGAATGATGGCCCATCCCGTGGCTGCCGCCCACGGAGTGCCCGTCTGACTCACGATGTATTCACCGCCCTTCTTGCGCACCGTGAAGCCGTCCTTGTCGCGGACTTTTAGCCCACCAGTATCGACAAGCTTGCCGGCTTTGAAGCTCTGTTCGACGTATCTGCCCATTTCGGCCATGTGTTCCGGCGTTGGCTGCGAAAATGTGTCAGCGGTGTAAAGACAAAGAAAGCGCATCGGTTCCTCCTTGATGTCCAAAAGGACGAACCAGAACGCGCCTCGCCGACAGGCGGCGACTGATATTTCTCTCGTGAGTGACGGCGTTCCCCCGAACGCCACCAACGCATGCTTGTGGCGCCGCGACCAAGACCGGGCAGCGCACACGACTGGCGCTGATCGCCTTCAACATGAAATGCACTTCATCCGCGCAGCCCACGCGCTTCTTTGACTACGATGCCTTCGAGTTCCATGCGGTTCGCCGCTGGTAACGCTGTTTGCGCCGCACCGGCGCGCGCTTCGCGCCGCATTTTCGCCCTTCGCGACTTTGAATACGCCCGCGCGCAGCTCGTGCGGCGGCGCGCCTTTTTTCAAATCGTGCGCCGCGATGCGCGCGCTGGAGCGATCCGTCATATGAGATCACGTTGGGTGGGACTGACGCGCAAGCGCGCGGCCGCGCGCCGCCGTCATGGTCTTGTGCACGGCGCGAGCCATGCCCTGCACACCTTGGGCGTGGCGAGCATGCTGTTCTTCGCGGCAGCCTTGAACTTTGCGCTCTATCCGGACGCGCTGGCGGCCGTCGTGGGCGTTCAATCGGCGCGCATCGGCTTTGTTCCCCCGGGGCCGGCCATGCGCGCCGCAAGCGTCGCCGTCAACCCTGCCAACGTTCACCTGCTGGCGGCGACGGCTTGGGCCGAGGCGCGCTCGGAGGGAGAGCCCGGCATGCGTGCGGTCGCGCACGTTATCGTCAATCGCCTTGGCGACCGCTTCGGCGAAAATCTGCAGACCGTGATCCTCTCGCCAAAGCAGTTCTCGGCATGGAATATCGGCGACCCCAATCGCCCGCTGGCTCTGCATCCTGAACGCTACGCCACAGACGGCGCCGACAAGGACACCTGGGAAATGGCCCAGCAAGTCGCGCTGCAAGTGTTGGCCGGCCAATCCGTCGATCCCACCAACGGCGCACTCTTCTATCATACGCTTGCTGTGCACCCCGCGTGGGATCGCTATGCGCGAGGACCGCTGGTGATCGGCTCGCACATCTTCTTTCGCGACGTTCCGGATCTGCCCACCGGGCGCCGCTACATCGCCGTCCGCGAAGCGCAGGTCACGCCGGCCAGCTCAGGGCCGCGCACGGGACGCGTCTACGGCGTTATCCGGCGCGCGCCGCTGTCGATGGCGCATCAAGCGCTGCCTGGGGAGCGGCCGGGTGATCTGCCGACGCCA
>JAFEDV010000086.1 GCA_018241475.1 Pseudomonadota bacterium
ACGGACTCTTTGTCGACACCACTGCGCTGAAAGAACAGGTCGTCGACGATGTGCTCGTCTCGGCCTTCAACTCCGCGGGGCAGCGGTGTTCCAGTCTGCGTATTCTCTTCCTGCCGCACGACACGGCCGATGAAGTGCTCGAAACCCTGCTCGGCGCCATGGATGAACTGAAGGTCGGCGATCCCGCCGATCCGCGCGTCGATATCGGCCCCATCATCGATGCTGAAGCCAAGGCCAACCTCGACAAGCACATCACACGCATGAAGACAGAAGCGAAGGTGCTGAAGCAGATCGATGTCTCGATGCTCGGCGGCAACTATTTCGGACCAGCTGTCATCGAGCTCAATTCGCTCAATCAGATTCAACGCGAAGTGTTTGGCCCGATCCTGCACATCGTCCGCTACGATCCCGCCGACATCGCCAAGGTCGGCGCCCAACTCGCAGCAAAGGGCTATGGCCTGACGCTCGGGGTGCACTCGCGTCTCGAAAGCTTCGCCGAAGCGGTGAAGGCGGCGGTGCCTGCCGGCAACGTTTACGTAAACCGCACCATCGTTGGCGCTGTCGTCGGCGTGCAGCCCTTCGGCGGCTCTGGTCTCTCCGGCACCGGTCCCAAGGCGGGCGGCCCCAATTACCTGCCGCGTTTCGCCGAAGAACGCGCCGTCAGCATCAACATCGCCGCCCAAGGCGGCGACCCGCATTTGTTGAACTTATAGGCCGCAGATTCGCCAAAGACTGAGCGCACGCCTGCTCCGGTAGGGGAAAGGTCATGCGCTCATTCATTCTTGCGGCGGCGCTGCTGATCGGTGCGACGCCTGCGCTCGCGCAACAAACCGACGAACTGTCGCGCGCCGAGAGCGACCTCCGCGCCAGCACGCCGCCTTCTTCCGGCGCCACCATCGAACGCCGCGCGCCTGACGATCTCGTCGTCACCATGCCGTCCGACATCACCTTCGCCTTCAACAGCGCCGAGGTGCGTTATCAGTTCGAGCCGGTGATCCGGAACTTGGCGCAGACCCTAGAACATTACCCCGGCCTCATCGTCGACGTGGTCGGCCACGCCGACGCCATTGGCTCCGACGAATACACCCAGCGCATCTCCGGGCGGAGCGCTCACTCGGTCGGCGCAGCCTTGCTGGATTTCGGCGTCGCTTACGGCCGTATCGCAACCAGCAGCCGCGGCGAGTGGGAGCC
>JAFEDV010000087.1 GCA_018241475.1 Pseudomonadota bacterium
CGGCCGCCAGAACTATCAGCGGCGCAAGCATCACCCACGGCGATTCATGCGCGGGCGCCTCGTGGTGGCGGGCGCCATGCCCCTCCGCTTCGACCGCGCTGTCATCTGGCGCGTGTGCGCTATCATGCGACGCGCCACGGTAGGCGCCTTCGAAGGTCATGAACATGAGACGCCACGAATAGAAGCTGGTCAGCAGCGCCGCGCTAACGCCGCACCAGAACGCGAACTGGGCGCCAATGCCGGTCGAAGCAAACGCGCTCTCTATGATCGCGTCCTTGGAATAGAAGCCGGCGAAACCGCCCACGCCCGGAATGCCGAACCCAATGAGCGCCAGCGTGCCGATTAGCATCATCAGCCAGGTAACCGGCATCGGCCCGCGGACCCCGCCCATGTTGCGCATATCCTGGTCATGGTGGAGCCCGGTGATCACGGAGCCCGCGCCCAAGAAGAGGAGAGCCTTGAAGAAGGCATGCGTGAACAGATGGAACATCGCCGCGTTGTAGGCGCCGACGCCGGCAGCGAAGAACATGTAACCGAGCTGGGAGCAGGTCGAATAGGCGATCACACGCTTGATGTCGTTCTGAGCGAGACCGACGGTGGCGGCGAACAACGCGGTCGTCGCGCCGATCACGGTCACCACACCAGACGCATATGGCGCGATGTGGAAGAGATCCCCACACCGCGCCACCATGAACACGCCGGCGGTCACCATGGTCGCGGCATGAATCAGCGCCGAGACCGGCGTCGGCCCTTCCATCGCGTCCGGCAACCACACATGCAGGAAGAACTGCGCCGACTTGCCCATCGCGCCGACGAACAGGAGCAGCGAGACGAGCTCCACCGCGCGAACCTGCAACGGACCGATGACGAACATCAGGTCCGGATGCGCGGTCGCGGATTGGAACACCGTATCGTACTGGATCGAATGGTAGCTGACGAAGGCCGCCATGATTCCCAGCACAAAGCCGAAATCGCCGACGCGATTAGTGATGAAGGCCTTGATGGCGGCGTCATTGGCGGAGCGTTTTTGATACCAAAAGCCGATGAGCAAATAGGATGCTACGCCGACCCCTTCCCAGCCGAAAAAGAGCTGCAGAAAGTCGTTCGCCGTCACGAGCGCCAGCATCGCGAAGGTAAAGAACGAGAGATAGGAGAAAAACCGCGCCCGATGCGGATCCTCCGCCATGTAGCCCCACGAATAGAGGTGCACCAGAAAGCTGACTGTGGTGACCACCACCAGCATCACGGCCGAAAGCGAGTCGATGCGCACGCTCCAGGTCGAACTGAAACTCGCCACGTCGATGAACTTGAAGAGTTCGGTGACGTGCGGCTGGGCGTTACCCCACACGAAATCCACGAAAATCGGCCATGACAACGCCAGCGACACGCCCACGGAGAGCGTCGTCAGCACCATGGCGACGCGGTCGCCAATCTGCTTTTGCAGCAGGCCAGCGAACGCCGCCGCAAACAGCGGCGCGA
>JAFEDV010000088.1 GCA_018241475.1 Pseudomonadota bacterium
AAGTGCGCGCCCGAGCCGTTCCAGCCATAGCTCGCGCCATAGTCTCCGGTTTGGCCGTCGCCTTGCTCGAAGTAGCCGCCGTACTGTGCATACGCATCGAGTCCATCTTGGTGGCGACGCGTGATGACGTTGACGACGCCGGCGATCGCGTCGGAGCCGTAGATCGGCGAGGCGCTCTCTTGCAGCACTTCGATGTGATTGATCATCGAAGAGGGGATGGTGTTGAGGTCGACCGAGCCCGGGATGCCCGAGCCCGCCGTGCCTGCTACCCAGCGCTGACCGTCAACCAGCACGAGCACGCGGCGCGCGCCGAGAAAGCGAAGGTCGATTTCCGCAGCGCCGGCGCCGACGCCGCCGCCGTCAGGGGGATTGCCGATATTGCCGGAATTGTTGTTGCGCGTGTTGAGACCGCCGCCGGAACCCGGCAGCCGCTGCCGCACGTCGGCGGTCGCCGCCAGGCCCGTGCGCGCGATGTCATCTTCACTGAGCTGCGTTACCGGTTGGCGATTGGTCAGCGGATCGGTGTGGATCCGCGAGCCTGTCACGATGATGGTTTGATCCTGATCGGACGTCGTATTGTTTTGCGCGAAGGCTTGTCCGCCAAACGCCAGACCGCCGCCGGCCGCCATCGCGGCAACCAGCAAGCCCTGCGGTACGCTCGACGCTAGGCGCCGACGCCATGATTTTCTCTGCATTGCGCTCCCCAATCTGCAAGTTCTGCAGTTCTGCAATGCAGTCGGCGCAGCTTCTGGTCGCAATGCATAATTAATTCAGATTTAGGGAGGCGCGCTCGTCTTGTTTTCTCCAAATTGGCGAGGAGGGCGGTGCAAGCATGCCGCTGGTTGCGTAGCGGTGATTTCGTTGTAACAAGCCAAGCTTGAGGAGCGAACCATGGCCACCACCGTCGTCACCGGCGCCAATCGCGGCATCGGCCTCGAGCTCTGCCGCCAATTGAAGGCGCGCGGCGAGGAGGTGATCGCCGTTTGCCGCACCTCCTCTCCCGAACTCGATGCGCTGGGCGTTCGCGTCGAGGCCGGCTTCGATTTCGCCGACGCGAAGGCCGTCGGCAGACTCGCATCGCGCCTCCAGTCTGCAACCATCGCCACGCTCATCAACAACGCCGGCATCCTGCGCGGCGAAAGCCTCGACAGGCTCGACGGCGAAAGCATCGAGCGGCAATTCGAAGTCAATGCCCTCGGACCGCTGCGCGTCAGCGCCGCCTTGTTGCCGCGCATCGCCGAGGGCGGCAAGATCGCCATCATCACCAGCCGCATGGGTTCGATCGCCGACAATACCTCCGGCGGCTATTACGGCTATCGCATGTCGAAAGCGGCGGTGAACGCCGCCGGCGTTTCGCTTGCGCGCGACCTTGCTGCGCGCAACATCGCTGTTGCGCTCATCCATCCCGGCATGGTCGCTACCGACATGACCGGCGGGAACGGCATTCCGCCCCAGGACGCTGCACGCGGCATACTTGCCCGCATCGACGCGCTCACGCCAGCAACCACAGGCCGCTTCTGGCACGCCGGCACGGGAGAGGAATTGCCGTGGTGAGGGATCTCTAATGCCGCAAACCCCGCACCAACGCGCTGAAGCTGAACTCACGTCCTACGGCCTTAGCTTTCCTGAGACGACACTTGGCCAGGGCTGGGCGACGCTGCGCGCGCTCGACGTGCGCAGGAAGACGTTCGCGCTGTTCGGCGCCAAGAGCGAGCCGCTCGATGCGCTTACTATCGTGATGAAGTTGCCGATCTCCGCGGAGATGGCCGAAGAACTGTCGTTCGTGCGTCCTGCAAGAGGTTGGTACAAGCAGCACAATTGGGTGACGGCGTACTTCGGCCCCCGCGACGACATTCTCGCTGAAATGCCAACGCTCAAGGGCTGGCTGAAGCAGAGTTACATCGCGGTCGCGCCGAAGAAGCTGGGACGCGAGGTCGGCTGACGAATATCAATGCATCGCCGCGGGCCGATTCGGACTATTCGGCAGCCATTGCGGTGACGCCTCCGCGTTAGCCACCGCTTCCGCAAGCGCAAAATAGAAGCGATGGAATTTCGCCTGTGCGCCGAAATCGATCGGCGTGCGGATGTCGTCTTGCGGTGCGTGATAGCGGTGCAGATACCAGTCGCGATAGCGCGCCTCCGCCTCCGTGCCTGGATTGAAGCCGAACAGGAAGCTCACCGCCGGCACGCCGCGCTGCATGAACGGCCAATGATCGGTGCGCCGCAGAAGGTTGCGCTCCGGCTCGAGATCGGCGCGCACCTCGATGCCCATCGGCTCAGCGATAGTGCGCACGGTCTGCCCGAGCGAAGAATCCTCCAGCCCCAAAGTCGTGAGAATTGTGAATGGATAGAGCGGCCGCAGCTGGTCGAGGTTAAGCACCGCCACCGGCGTCGGCGCTGCCGCGGTGGGATGCGCCGCCATCCAGCGCGAGCCAAGCAAACCTTTCTCTTCGCCCGTCATCGCCGCGAAGAGCATCGGTCTGCGGAAGCCTCGCCCGCGCCGTTCGTCCGCAAAGGTGATGAGCGTGGCGACATAGGCGGCGTCATCCAATGCGCCATTGTAGAGATTGTCGCCGTTGACGGGCGTGCCGTAGCCATAGCCGTCGAGGTGTGCGCTCAGCAGCACCGGCTGGTTGGCGAGCGCGGGGTCTGTCCCCGGCAGCACCGCCACCACATTCTCCGAGGCATAGCTGCGCATGCGTGTCGCGAAATGCGCTTCCAGCCGTGCTCCGAAATCGAACGATGCCAATGGCGCGCCACTGGCGCCGCGCGCGAGAATGGCGCCCGCGTTCTGGCCGCTGGCGCCAGCGATGTCTGTGAACGCCTGCGCCGAGAGCCGCATGACGGGAATAGAGTGGGGCCGTTCGCCGTCAGCGAACACCACCGTGCGCGCATAGGCCACTGGCCAGCGCGCCGGCTCAATCGTAAAGCCCGGATCGTCGATATTGACGATCGCGGCAGCGCCAGCCGCTGTCGCCGCATCGAGCCGGCCCGTCGCGGTCGTTTGTCCCGCGCGCCGCGCGCCGAAGCACACGACAACAGCGCCGCGCACGCCTGTCATGTCGGATGGCGCGCAATAGCCGCGGAAGACGAGCGGCGCGTCGAGCGCTTCCGTCATGTTCCAAGTCGGCGACACTGTGACGTCTTGTAGAAAGCCGAGCGCCCGCATTGCGCCATCTGGTCTGCGCACCACAATGGTCGTGCCGGCGCTGGTGACTTCGACTTCTTGGAAATGGATGCGCTGAAAATACGTGCCGTCATCGCCCGCTGGCCGCAGCTGCGCCCGTGCGAACCGATCCGCCACGTAAGCCGCGGCGCGCTCATACCCCGCCGAACCAATATCGCGGCCTTCCATGCCATCGTTGGAAAGCGCAGCCGTCGTGCGCCACCAGGCCGCCGTTTGGCTATCTGGCGGCTGCGTGCGATCGCTCACGCACGCGCCGATCGCCGCAAGGCACAGCAACGCAAGACCACGCATATCGATCCCCTAGCGCAAATTTCTCTTCCCACGAGCTCAAAGATGTCAACATGTCGAACGCGCTCGGACCCAAGTCGCGCCTTCAGGTCATCGGCGGTGCATCGACAAGGCCGCGAAGGGAGTGGCTCGGCCATCGCTGACATTGTCGATGCGCCACTCCCAAGTGTCGTTCGCGCGGCGATAGGTGAGGGTCGTCGCGATTTGAAGCACGCCATGCGCATCGCGGAATTCGAAAGCCATCGCATCCTGGGCCGAGGCGGCTACGCAAGTTACCTCGCCGGAAGCAACTTCGGTGTTGTCGAGCCACAAGCAGACATAGTGATGCCCGCTTTCCAGCCACCCGATGTAAATGGTCGCCTCATATTGCCGGCGTCCGTTGGCGCTGGCTTCGCGCGAGATCTCATCGAGGCGCACGTAATTGCCTTGCAGCACCCATTGAGCATCGACGTCATGAACGACGCTTTGATGGGCGATAGTTCCGCTGAGCACCCAATGGCCAACGAGCTTGCTCATCAACTCTTGCGGGCTTCCTGCCGCTGACGCTTCTGCTGGCGTCGCGGGAGAGCGGGGATTTGTTGCAATTTCGGCGTGCGCGCAGGCGGTGAGCCAAGCCAAGGCAGACGTCACGAGCAGTCGACAAAACATAAGGCCCCGCATCGTCTCCGCCTCCCGCATCGTCTCCCCCTAATCCAAGGATGGTGCTCACACGGCCCAACCACAAGTCTGCATACGCGCGAGAGTTTCCATTAGAAGGCGCGCCCCTCAAAAGCAGCTCCGGAGCCACGCATGCGTGTGTTGTTGTCGACATATGGATCGCGCGGCGATGTCGAACCGCTGGTGGCGCTGGCGGCTGCGCTGAAGAAGCTTGGGGCCGAGGCTGTGGTGAGCGCGCCGCCGGATCAGGAATTCGTGGACCTGCTCGAACGCGCTGGAGTGGAACTGGCGCCCGCGTTCATGGGCGTCTCCGATGGGATCGCCCATGCCCGCAGTGAGCCAAGAGACTTGCCGGCTAACGCGCGGATGATGAGCTGGCGTTGAACGTGCAAATGAAGGTGCGTGCAGTGGAAGTTGCCAGCGCCATGCGCAGAGACGGCGCCATGAAGGCGGCGAGGTTGCTGCTCGAAGCGTAGGCGCTTCGGCAGTGGAACTCACTCTTCCCCGAACAACGCCCCCGTTGTCGGTGCGACCGGCGGCGCCTTCTTGCCCAACCGCTCGTATGCCTTCGGCGCGGCCATGCGTCCGCGCGGCGTGCGCATGACGAAGCCTTGCTGCATCAGATACGGCTCGATCACGTCCTCGATGGCGTCGCGCGCTTCGGCCAGCGCCGCCGCCAGCGTGTCGACGCCCACCGGCCCGCCGCCGTAATTGTCGATCAGCGCCGCCAGATAGCGCCGGTCGAGCAAATCCAAGCCGTCGCTGTCGATCTCCAAGCGCTTCAGCGCCTTGTCCGCAAGTTTCGCATCGATGGCGCTGTCGCCCGCGTCGGCGAAGTCACGCACGCGCCGCAGCAGCCGCACCGCCACGCGCGGCGTGCCGCGGGCGCGCTTGGCAATCTCAACAGCGCCTTCCGTCGAAATAGGGGCGCCGAGCTTAACCGCCGCACGCGTCACGATGCCGAGCAAATCATCGGGCCCATAGCCATCCAGGCGCACCGGAAG
>JAFEDV010000089.1 GCA_018241475.1 Pseudomonadota bacterium
CGGTCTGGCTTGCGACAAGGGATTTGATTCAACGCAAATCCGGGCTGCGACGGATCAACTCGGACTCTCTTGATCAATTCGCAAATCGTGCAATCTTGACTGTCCTCGAACCACGGAGGCTCGGTCATGGCTAAAGGTCAGATGCGTTCCAACAAAGAGAAGCGCAAACCCAAGCAGAACAAGGACGACAAGAAGAAGAAATAACCACTCCCCCTCTCCCTTGCGGAGAGGGGGCAGGGGGTGGGGGCGTTCCGCCGAACAGCCGCGTGGTGATTTCGCGCCGCCCTCGTTCGCTAACCTTAAGCGCCGATCGCCATTAATACGCGTTTCCCGGCTTGAGCTTTGCATGCCTGGGCTTTAGCTCAGTGCCGACCATGCGGAGCGCCGACGGTGCAGATTAAGCTTGAGACCCAGCGTGGCGAGGCGGTTCACACCGCCGAGACGACCTTCGACGCCGATCCGCCCGAGGTCGTCCTGTGGGGCGGGCGCATTTTCCGCCTGCTGCGCACGGACGGCATCTGGGACCAGAAGAAGCACATTTACCGTGAAGCGTCCGTCCACGATCTGGGCGGGCCGCTCCAGAACGAGGCGCCCAACGGCGCGGACGCGCCCGCTCCAGCCGCGGAGGCGGCGGCGAAAGGCAAGAAGCCCAAGCCCGACCGCCAGATCAACGCCGTCTTGACCCCGGTCCAGGCCGAGCTGCTGAAGCGCGTCAAGGCTCGCGGCGCCTATGCATCGCCCAAGCAGGCGATCATCGCCGGCCTCGAGGCGCTCGACGAGAAGCACGCCTTGTCCAACGACGCGCTTCTGAAGCTGCTCAAAGAACGGCTCGGGGACATACGGCACTGACGCTGCCGTCGCAGCAGCCGATCTGTCGCCGCAGGCGGGCGCAACGCGTGCGCTGAACGCCCTCTCAGCTGCAGGCTGAACAATCGCCGTGCACACGGCCGCCGCATTGGCGAGGACGGCGGAGCGCGCAGTTCCAACTCCCGCATCGAGCCGGGCTTGACTCCGTACCATGGTACGGCGGCTACGGGTATCGAAGCAGGAGATCACTTAATGATGCGCACTGTCTTTTCTCTCATTTGCGTAGCGGCCTTGGCGCAGCCCGCGACCGCCGCGCCCTCGCCCCACGCCGTAGCTCAGACGCTGCTCGACGCCTATCTGTCGGCATGGGATCGCGCTGATGCGGGGGCGCTCGGGCGCGCCTATGCGACGAGGGGTGTCTTCATCAATCCCACCGGCAATCGCTTCGTGGGCCCCGCTGCCGTCACGCAATTCTACGCCGCCGCTTTTGCGCGCGGTTACGCCGGCCGGACTGGCGCCGCCGTCATTACCAGCGCTCAAAGCACAGCGCCGGACCTCATGACCGCCGAGGGTCGATGGCGCATCAATGCGCCTGCGCCGCCCGCGGCAAGCGCGGCGCCCGAATGTGGCGTCTTCCAGATGCAAGCCCGTCACGAAGGTCGAGGGTGGAAAGTCACGCTTCTTCACGAGACCTCGGCCGACTGCCCGGAGAACGGCTAGGATGGCGTCGCCGTCGCCAAGTTTCATTGTGCGCCGGGTTACGGAGGCCTCGATGGCAGCCAAACGCCGCACGATCGGAAGACTCGCCGCTGAAGCCGGCGTCAGCGTCGAAACGATCCGCTACTATGAACGTCGAGGAATTATCGAACAGCCCCGACGTGAGCCTGGCGGCCGAGACTACGGTGATGAGGCCCTCTGGCGGCTTCGCTATATCAAGACTGCGCAAGGCTGGGGCTTTCGGCTGAGTACCGTGCTCGCGCTGCTGAAACGCGCGGAGCGGTCGCCAAATTTCTGCGCTGCGGTGCGCCAGGCGGCGAGCGACAAGATCGCAGAGATTGATGCGGCGATTATCGACTTGCAGAACAGGCGTCAGGCGCTCGGCGAATTCGTAGCGGCGTGTGCAGGCAAGGCCGACGCCGAACGCTGTCCGATTTATCAGCGCATGCATCGAACCCGATCTTGATGTGCAAATTTGCGCCAGCGCGCTCATGGGCTCGCGCATGCTGCGCGCCGGACGCGCAAGCAGCGCCGCCGCGGCTCTCGGCAAGAAACCCGAAGGACGAAGTCGTTGTCTTCGTCATGCGCGCCGGCCTCGGAATGGGTGGACGCGCCCCGTGCAAATCCGGCTGGATGTTTTGCGGCGCCGTCCCGCAAAATCAGACGCTTGCGCTGAAAAATAGGCCGAGTCGATCGCGCCTAATCCGACCGGGTTGAAACGCCCTTACAGTGCGCCTCATCTCTCGCATGGGAGGTCTCGTTGCTAGCCGAGCAATCCAGACGCGAGGGCCGCGATCGAGCGTGAAGCGCTCCGCTTTCCCTCTCCCTTCGAAGGGAGGGGGTGGGATGAAGAACCGAAGTCAGTGTGTTTGCACAAAGACCGAGGTTCGCCACGCCCCTCGATCCCCTCTCC
>JAFEDV010000008.1 GCA_018241475.1 Pseudomonadota bacterium
AAGAACCAATGGGGCTTTTCGTGGCTGCCGATCAGCGGACGCGGCGGAAAGCCGAAGAATGAATGCACGGTCTGGCCGCCGATGTTCATGGCGGCGAGCCCGGTCGGGGCCAGCAGCGCTTGCGGAAAGCCGGGGTCGCGCTCGACCAGAGCGCGGATGAAATGGCTCTTGCCTGTGCCGGCGCGGCCGGTGAGCAGCACCACTGGCGTGCGCTCGTCCAGCGCCGCAAGCGCCTCCTTCTCAGGCAGGGCGGGAATCGACATCATGTCGTCTATACATAGGTGCATGAACGTGCGCTAAGGGCTTCGACGGGAGGAAAACATGCGTCGACTGATCCTGGCGGGGGCTCTCGTTGCGCTGGCGGCGTGCGTTGCGCCGCAGGCAAGCGCGCCGCAGCCAGCCGCGAATGGTTCACAAGACACGCTGATCAGCGACGGCCGCGAGATTGCCGAGGCACAATGCGCGCGCTGCCACGCGGTCGGCACCTATGGCGACAGCCCCAATCCGGCAGCGCCGACCTTCCGCACCGTGCTGTCGCGCTATCGCCCTGAGGTGCTTGAGGAAGAGTTGCGAGAAGGCATCCAGGTCGCACACCCGATGCCGGATTTTCAGTTCAATCCGGTCGGCGTGCATGCGCTGGTGGCGTATCTGCGCTCGATTCAGGAGCCGGCGCGGTCTCCTTAGAAGCCTACTTCGTCGTTCATATGGAGAACGAATCTGTTCAAGGGGCTTATGGCTATGTCGCTATCCGACCTGGCGTCGATCGCCAATATTTTGAGCAGCATCGCGGTCGCTGGATCGTTGGCATACCTGGGGCTGCAGGCGCATCAGAACGCAAAACATACGCGCGCCCTGATCCAATCCGCGCGCGTCGATCGGCTGATGAACCAGATGATCGGCTTCTCCGATGCAGACAAGTGCGCGGCCTATCTCATCGGCAATGGCAAGGAGCCGACGCAGCAGGCTATCCAGGAGCGTCAGTTTTTCATGCAATGTTTGGGTCAAGCCGGCGTCATGCTGGATGTGTTTACTCAGCACCAAAACGGCTTACTGGACGATGAGCAGTTCAACGGCGTGTGCGGAACGTATCGAGTCTGGCTAAGAGAGCCGGGCTTCCGCGGGTTGATGATCGAGCGGAACGCGGCGTTTCGGGACGCGCAGCCCGAATTCGTTGCATTTGTAGAAGCGCTGATGAAGGACGAGATGGCGTAATACGCCTGCATGTGCACTTGCGACGAATAGGGGCAATCCCGAACGAGCATTTGCATGGTCGAATGGCGGAACAGGAGCCGGAGCGCATGATCACACCGCTTCTAGCGCCTCGCGCAAGTCCGAAATCAGATCATCTGGATCCTCAATGCCAATGGAGATGCGGATGAGCCCCGGCGTGATCGAATAACGCGCGAGGTCCGCCGCGGGCACGCCGGAATGCGTGGTGGATGCCGGGTGCGACGCAAGCGTCTCCGTCCCGCCAAGACTCACCGCAAGCTTGATCAGCTGCAGTTTGTCCAAGAGCCGAAACGCTTCCGCTTCGCCGCCCTTGATCTCGAACGAAAATGTCGACCCGGCGCTCTTGTTTTGCCTTTCGTGTATCGGGCGGTCCGGATGACCTGTCGGCAAGAAATCGAGATACCAGACGTTCTTGATCTTCGGATGATCCCGCAGGTAGGCCGCGACTTTCG
>JAFEDV010000090.1 GCA_018241475.1 Pseudomonadota bacterium
AACGCCAAGACGCCGATCTGCGCATCATCGATAAAGACCCGCGCCAGCAGAACGACTTGTTTCACACCGGCGTCGGCCTCCACGGAAAAGGAAAAGTCGATCGGCTCGCCGCGCCAGGTACGGCGCTGCAGCGTTCCTTCCGCGTTCGCGCCGCGCACCTCGAGAGAGACGCCAATGGCGCTGCCGAGCGCGACCTCACCGATCTTCATGCCCGACGGCGCGGGTTCGGTGCGTGGATCGATTTTGCGCGCAGCCTTGATGACGGCGTTCAGATCTTTCGGCTGGTGCACGACGATACGCACAAGCTCCGGCGTGCCGCGGCGGAGCTTCTTCGGCGCGAACGCGGTAGCGTCGGCCGGCGCACTTGATGCGGCGCTGGCGGAGCGCGCCGACTCGATGTCGGCATGGCCGCGGACTTTCGGCGGCGGAGCGGCGGCAGTTGCGGGCGCTGGCGCCTGCGGCGGCGACGGCATCGGCGCTGGTTGCTGAATCTGCGGGGGCGCAGGCGGAACAGCGCCGCCGAGGGGCGGCGCGTTTGGCGCCGGTGAAGCTGGTGCGGGTTGCGGTGACGGCGCCGCGGGCGCTTGCTCCTCGTCAGCGTTTGCCTGCTCTTCATCCGCGGGTTGGGATGCCGGAGGCGGCGCCGGTTCTTGGTCGGCGTCGCTTGCAGGCGCAAGATCATCAGTGGCGGCCGTGTGCACTTCGCCTCCTTCTTGGCGTGATGCATCGGCCTGCGGTTCAGCTTGCGCTTGTGTCTCGGACGGCGGCGCTTCCGGCGCCGGGCTTGGCGCTGGCGGTTGCGAGTCGGCGCCGGACGCCTCATCACGTTGGCGTACGAGTTCAGCCGACCGCGCGCGGGCCTCCTCGAGCGACATGGCCGGCCACGCTTCCGGCAGGAATGGGAGGGCGGCGCGCGCATTGGCGTCGATCAGGATGAGCTGCGCGCGTTGCAAACGCTGCGCGATGGCGCGCAGCACGGCGACGTAATGGGTGTCGCCGGCCGAAGCACTGCCGATCAGCAGGCCGACATTGGCGGCGTTCGCCAGCGCGGAAGCGGCGGTGTCGGGGTCATCGATGCTGGATGCGTCGATGACATCGAGGCCGAAGCCGTCGCCAATCTCATGTGCGGCGGAAACATCGGCCCCAGCGGCGACCAGATAGCCATTGGACATAAGGCATCCCCCAGTGCCTTGAATTTAGAGGGCCTATGATAGGGCCTGCAAGACATCGCGTCACACGCGAAGCCTTTTCGCGCCGATGCGATCTGGCCTAGACTAGGGCGCTTGAGGGAGTTTCATATGCGCGTCGCACTGGTTTTCGTGGGCCTGCTTCTGGCGGCGTGCCAAACGCCGTGTCCGGCGGTCAACACAGGGCCGACGCAGGCCGCGTTCTATTGTGACGACGGCTCGACGCTCCATGTCACCTTCATCAATGCGCCGCCGCGCAGCGCCACCATCGCGCAGGAAGGATATACGACCGTGAGCCTGCCTTGGCGCATTTACGGCTCTGGCTTCCGCTATTCCGACGGCGCGGCGGATTTCTCGGGACGCATGGGTGAAGCGCGCTGGACGCGACCGGGCGCTGTGGAAACCGTGTGCCGGCAAGTCGCGGCGCGGCGGGGCGCGTGATCGTAGCCCGGTAAGAGTGTGAGGACCCGCTCCCTCGCTCTTTCGCAGCAGCGCAAAGGCGGACTCCGCACACCGGATAGTGCGACGTCCATACGTTGACGCAT
>JAFEDV010000091.1 GCA_018241475.1 Pseudomonadota bacterium
CTCCACGCAGCGTTTGGAAAAGCTCTTCCACGCCATCCGCGCTGTGCTCGAAGAAGCCATCGAAGCCGGCGGTTCAACACTCAGCGACTACGCCCAAGTCGACGGCGCCCAAGGCGGCTTCCAACACCGCTTCCGCGTCTACGACTGCGAAGGCGAGGAATGCCTCACCAAAGATTGCGGCGGCACGATCCAGCGTCTTACGCAAGCGGGGCGCTCAACGTTTTGGTGCCCCAGGTGCCAGCGTTGACATTCTGTATCTTATAGGCTACATTGCCTCATGGAGGTGTGGCTGCTGGAAGAATTCTCGACCTGGCTGTCGTCACTTCGTGACGCACGCGCTCGCGTGAAAATAACGGCGCGTTTGACGCGGCTTTCTTTGGGCAATGCAGGAGATGTGGCGGCAGTTGGCGAAGGCGTGAGTGAGATGCGGATCAACTTCGGACCCGGCTATCGCATCTACTATTTTCAACACGGGTCCGTGTTGGCGATTGTCGTCGGTGGTGGCGACAAGAGCACGCAAGATGCGGACATCAAGCGAGCGTTGAGCCTCGCGAGACAATGGAAGCAAGAAAATGCCTCTTAAGACGAAACCATTCGACGCGGCGGAGTTCCTCAAGACTCCCGAAGAGATCGCCGACTATCTGGAAGAAGCGTTCGAAGACGGCGATCCCGCTTTCATTGCCGCGGCGCTCGGGGATGCGGCGCGCGCGCGCGGAATGGGCAAGATCGCGAGCGAAACGGGACTGTCGCGGGAGTCGCTGTACCGCGCTCTGAGCAAGGACGGCAATCCAGAGCTCGCGACCGTGCTCAGGGTAATGGATGCGCTTGGCCTTCGATTGAAGGCCGTGGAGCAGTCTTGAGCCGTGTATGACGCGAAGGCGAAGAATGTCTCACCAAGGATTGCGGTGGAACCATCCAACGCTCGACGCAAGCAGTACGCTCGACGTTCTGGTGTCGCCGGTGTCAGCGTTGAGAGGGCTTGGGCAGACGCAGTGCGACTTCGATGCTAGGATGCGCAGATGAGAAGGTTGCCACTCGCGAAGCCCCGTGAATCAGATCGAATGGTCGGGTTCACGATCCCGGCGGGTGGAGCGTTCTATATTTGCGATCACGACGAGGTTTGGCGCGCAACGATTGTCCCAAACCCCACGATTCAGGCGACTGAGTGCGCACCGTACAAATTTATTGAAGGTCGAACCGACTTTCTGGGACTTGTCTTCAAGGGACTTCCCAAAAACTCTCCGCTCTTCCGGGTCGGCAAAAATGAGATTGCTTTCAACTTCGATCCAAAGAGTGACATCGCGACTGTAAACTACTCTGTTGGCGGTCAAACTGGGCAAATTGAGTTTCGGACGTTGTCAGGCGATTGGTTCGCGGCCTCGTTCTCCGACGATGGTAGATTCTTAGTGCTGGCCGACCCGTATGATTTGGCCGTGTACGCCACGAGTTGAATTTGACAACGAGCGGTCCAGGTTGATTTTCCCCCGCTCTCAGCCCATTCCATCGTCCCATGACCTACGAAAACATCATCGTCGAAACCGACGCCAACGTTGGCCTCATCCGCCTCAATCGTCCCAAGGCGCTCAATGCGCTGAACGACGATCTGATCCGCGAACTCAACACGGCGCTCGATGCATTTGAAGCTGACGACGCCATCGGCGCCATCGTCATCACCGGCTCCGAGCGCGCCTTTGCGGCAGGCGCCGACATCAAGCAAATGGCCGAAGGCCAGTTCAGCGAATTCTACGGCCGCGATCCGTTTTCAAGTCTCGAGCGCGTGCCGCGCACGCGGAAGCCGCTAATCGCCGCGGTCGCTGGTTTCGCACTCGGCGGCGGCTGCGAGCTCGCCATGATGTGCGACTTCATCATCGCCGCCGACACCGCGAAATTCGGTCAGCCCGAAATCACCCTCGGCGTCATGCCGGCCTGGGGCGGCTCGCAGCGGCTCACCCGCAGCGTCGGCAAAGCCAAGGCCATGGATCTCTGCCTCACAGGGCGCATGATGGATGCGGCGGAAGCCGAGCGCTGCGGCCTGGTCGCGCGCGTCGTTTCTGCAGACAAGCTCCACGAAGAAGCGATGACTGCGGCGAAGAAAATCGCCTCGATGGGCAGGCTCTCGGCGATCGCCAACAAGGAAGCGGTGAACGCCGCGTTCGAGACGCCGTTGCATGAAGGCCTGAAACTCGAACGGCGGCTCTTCTACAGTCTCTTCGCCACCGAAGATCAGAAGGAAGGCATGGCCGCCTTCATCGAAAAACGCCCGCCAAACTTTAAGAATCGCTGAGATTTGACGCGGGGTCGCCCCAGGGCTATACGCCCGCGCTTCGTCTCCGAAACATCAATTGGAAGCACCACACCTCATGGCGAATACGAAGTCCGCGAAGAAAGCGAACCGGGTGATTGGACGCCGTACGGCCGTCAACAAATCGCGCCGCACGCGCGTGCGGTCCTCGTGGCGCAATGTCGAAGAAGCGATCGCCAAGGGCGACGCCAAAGCCGCTCAAAACGCGCTGAAACAGGCCGAGTCGGAGACCATGCGTTCGGTGTCGAAGGGCGTCGTTCACAAGAACACCGGCAGCCGAAAAGTTTCGCGCATGGCCGCCCGCGTGAAAGCGCTTTCGGCCAAGAAATAACGTCCGAATCCCGCCTAAATTGGCGGGGGACTTGACTCGCCAACAGCTTGCAAAATCTTGAGTTTCAGGTTCGCAACGGAGCTGTGAACGGGCCGTGACAGACTGTCCGTGTACGTCCTATCACGCGCTTCCTTCAATCGATAAAAAGCAAGCTAAAACAACGTTGTACGCCATTTGTGGATTATGGACGACTTTAAATTAATTAGTCGTTGACTCACCCGAACGGCGGGCGGAAGGTTCGCGTGTCTGGCGAGCACGCCTCGCTGTTCGACGCTTCAGTGACAGGAACCGGCGCTGCCAAAGCACCGGGCCGAAGCACGCATCGGCTCGAACAGCGAAAGTGTGTCCGTTAGCGGGGGTGGCTGAGAAAATCGTTTCACGGCAGGGGGCTTGCCAATGGAACCGGAAGAATTCGCTCGCCGCGAGTTAGCGGGCATTGGGGCGGCGCGAGCCTACGAGCTCGTCCGCAAGGAATTGCTCACGGAATTCGGGGCGGACTTCTTTCGCTCCTACATCGAGCCGCTCCGCCTCGTGGCTGAGTGGAACGGGTCGCTGCTCTTCCGAGCCTCGACGCGCGTGGCGCAGGACCGGCTCCGCCAGCAGGTCCAGCATCGCCTGGAAGCTCGGCTGCGCGTGTATGAGCCGCGCCTGGGTTCGGTCGAGATTCTCCTGGATCACGAATTTCCCGAGGATGTCCGGGGCATGATCGATGCGCGCATCGAGGAGGCGCGCGGGCAGGCGATAGCCGCGCCGTTTGGCCAGAGCCAGTCGTTCAGCTTCGACACGTTCTGCGTCGATGCTTCCAACCATCGCGCCGTCGTCGTCGCCAAGATGATCGCCGCGGGCGCGCCGACCGGGTTCCCGATCTGGCTGGTTCACTCCCCGCCAGGCTGCGGCAAGTCGCACCTTCTTTCCGCAATCGCGCAGGAGGCCGCAGTCCGGACGCCGGAACGCAAAGTGCTCGCGATGACCGGCCAAGAGTTTCTCGAGACATTTCAGGCAGCACTGCACAAGAAGCGCGATTCCTCGGCTTTCAAGGACATGGTCCGCGCGCCGGATCTACTTCTGATCGACGACTTTCATCGCATTTGCGGGAAGAAGGCGACTGAAGAAGAGATGTTCGACACCATGTTCGACGTGACCCGTCGCGGCGGACAAGTCGTGCTCGCCGCGAATCACGGACCGGAAGGTCTCGAAGGGCTCAACGAAGCGCCGCGCTCCAAGCTCAAGGGCGCAGCGACGTGCGAAATAACCGAGCCTGACGAAAGCTTGCGCCGCCGCATTCTAGATATGCGCGTGCAACATCATGCACTTGCGCATCCAGGCTTCAGTGTGGCGCCGGAAGCGCTCGACATGATCGCCAATCGGTTGCATGTCACTGGCCGCGAACTCGATGGCGCGGTCGCTCAACTCATCATCGAATGGAAAATCTGCGGAGGGACACAAGTGACGTTCGACGCGGCAGCCAACGCCCTGCAAAACAAACTGTCGGAATCGGCCGAGCGCCGCATCACCGTGCAGCTCGTGATCAAGGTGGTGGCTCGTCACTACAACATGACCCCGCAGGCGCTGCTTGAGCGCACCCGACGACACGCCATCGCGCGGCCGCGTCAGGTGGCGATGTATATCGCCTGCCAGATGACGCACGCCTCGCTGCCGGACATCGGCCAGCGCTTCGGCGGCTTTGATCACACGACGGTCATGTATGCGCGCGACCGCATCGCCGACCTCGCGGACAAGGACCCCACGGTGAAGGCCGAGATCGAAGGGCTGACGCGCGCCATCCGCCGCGAACCCTAAGGCTGGCGCCGCAAGCGCGGCTGACCGCAAGCCCTTGCAATTTGCGCTTGGGGATTGGCCGGATTTTGCTAGTTTCTCACCCCCTGCGGGCGGCGACTCAGACCGCGCGCAGGGGGTTGTCGTATCCGCGCGCGGGGCGCGGCCAGGAAAGAAGCAATGCGGCTGACGATCGAGCGCTCGGCGCTCCTGAAAGCGCTCAATCACGTGCAAAGCGTCGTCGAACGCCGCAACACCATTCCGATCTTGTCGAATGTGCTGGTCGCCGCGCAGGGCGACTCGCTGAAGCTTACCGCCACCGATCTCGACATCGAAATTTCGGAATCGGCGCCCGCCGAAGTGGAGCGCGCCGGACAAACGACGGCGCCGGCGAACTATCTCTACGATTTCGTACGCAAGCTGCCGGAGGGCACGCCGCTCAAGCTCGACGTCTCCGGCGACGATCCGCGGCTGTTCATCTCCGCAGGCAAGTCGCGCCTGCACCTGCCGATCCTGCCGGCGGGCGATTTTCCCTCGATGCCTTCGGATGGATTTGAAACCAAGTTCGAGATCGAGCCGACCGAGCTCGGCCGTTTGATCGACAAGACTCGCTTCGCCATCTCCACCGAGGAAACCCGCTATTATCTCAACGGCATCTTCCTGCACACCGTCGCGGAGGGTTCC
>JAFEDV010000092.1 GCA_018241475.1 Pseudomonadota bacterium
CGCAGCTGCTTCACCCAATAGACGCCCCCGGTCGCACGATCGAAGGCGGCGAGCTCACCATCGACGCTGACCGCATAGACGACATCGCCGATCACGCACGGCGTCTGCGCCGACGCGAACGGCTTTGCCCAAATGCGCTGGCCGGTGTTGATGTTGATCGCCACCAGCACGCCGGAATGGCTGGCCGCAAAGACGACGCCGTCAGCGACCACGGGACGGCCTGGAATGTCGTTGATCGCCGAGAGCGACGTCAGCGCGCCCGGCCGCGAAAGCGAGTCGCCCCAGAGCCGCCGCCCGTTCGCCGACACCAGTGCGGCAAGCTCGCCCGAGGCGAACGGCGCGATCACCGTGTCGCCGGCGACGGCCACACTCGGCGAAGCGACGATGCGCGCCGGTTCGGCGATAGCCTGGAAGTTCCATTGCACTTCGCCGGTGTTGGCGTCCATCGCCAACAAGGTGCTGTCGTTGGTGATCGCGTAAACGCGTCCGCCCGCCACCGTTGGCGACGACTGGTAGGGCGTGCCGCCCTCGGCACGCCAGATCTCGTGGCCGTTGCTGGCGTCGAGCGCGACGACAAATCCGAAACCCGTCGTCGCGAACACACGGCCTTCGGACACGGCTATGCCGCCGCCTTCGGCGAAGTGATCGCGGCTGTGATGCGGACGCAGCACCACCGACCACAGATGACGCCCGTTCGAGGTGTCGACCGCCGTCACGCGCTGGTTCGAGTCGATGAAGAAGAGCTGGCCCTGGGCGATCACCGGCACGGCCGCCAGCGTCACATGTCCGTTGGTGCCGGCGCCGAGGCTAGTGCGCCAGACCTGTTGCAGAGTCGCTTCGCCGTTGACGTTTGGCGGGGAGTTGGTTGCGTTGCCGCCGGGCTGGTTCCAGTTCGCGAAGTCCGTGGTCGGCGGCACCACAATGGTGCGCGACGCCAAAGCGGGGTCGGCTACCAGCGCCTGATCGGACGCCAAAATCGACACGCGGCCTTCCCGGGGCACTGCATTGTGCGGCGTCGCCGCATGGCCAAACGGCAAGAGCGCGCCCACCCGTTGCACGGTGGAGCACGCAGACAAGGCCGCAGCGGCCGCGACGAGCGCGATCGGTCGCAAAGGTCTCATTGATGTGCTCCTTGAGCGGGCGCGGGTTGGGTTGCGCCCCGTGCAGGTGAGGCCGGCGCTGCAGCGCTGGCGGCGGATTCGGAAGGCAGCAACGCAAGCGTCACCTGCGCGCGCTGTCGCACGCCGTCGGGCGCATCGAAGGCAAGCGTCAAGTCCTCGAGCGTGCTGCGCGCCACATCGTAGTGGCCGCTCTGCCAAGCCTGAATGGCCAGCAGCTCGCGCGCCAGAAACGAGATGCGCGAGTGAGACTGGATGAGCGGCTGCAGGCGGCGCTGCAGCGCTTCGAAGTCCTGCGTCTCGGCAGCTATGTAGGCGGCGCGCAATTGTGCGGATTCCTTCATGACCGGATCACGTGCTTCAGCCGCCGCTTGATCGAACGAGGCGATGGCGCCGTCGAGATCGCCTTGCACCTGCTGGATCGCCGCGTACTCCATGCGCGCCATGATGCGATAGGCAGCCGAACCTTGCGTCGTCAGCCGCTGGAACGCGGCCTTGGCGCCGTTGATGTTGCCCTGCTGCGCCATCTCTTGGGCGGCGTGGAACTCGCTCGATTGCTCTCGCGCCACATCCGACTCGTGGCTCTGCCACACCTGCCAGCCGCCAATGCCGATCAGGAACACCACGAAGAGGCCGGCGACCCACGGCCCATAGCGCCTGAGATCGGACAGCAGCCGCTCTTCGCGGACCCGCTGATCGACCTCCTGAACAAAACCTTCTGTTGCGTCGTCCTTGCTCACGCGGCTGTATCCTCGCCCCTGGAAAGCGCGGCGAACGTCCAGCCCGCCCCCTCTAAAATCGCCGGCAAGCTAGCCGCGCTTGCCGTCCCCGGCAACGCGCCGGCGCTGCGGCTTGCCGCCCAGCACATAGGTTTCGGCTGCGGCAGGAAAACGGCGGGCGCGGACATCGGCCGCATAGGCGGCGGCGGCCTTGTCTATGACCCCTTTCAGGTCCGCATAGCGGCGCACGAATTTGGGGGTCCATTCGAACAACCCCAGCAAGTCGTCGGTCACCAGAATCTGGCCATCGCATTTGGCCGAGGCGCCGATGCCAATGGTGGGCGCCTTGACCGCTGCGGTTATTTCGGGTGCGAGCGCCTCGTCCACACCCTCCACGACGATCGCAAACGCCCCTGCCTCGTCGGCTGCGCGGGCCTCCGCCAGCACCCTGGCGCGTTCTTCGCGGGTGCGGCCCTTGGCCCGGAATCTCCCGTCCACGTTCACCGCCTGCGGCCGCAGCCCCACGTGGCCCATCACCGGGATGCCGCGATCCACCAGGAACCTGATGGTTTCGCCGATATTGGGTCCCGACGCCTCCATCTTGATCGCCTGTGCGCCCGTTTCCTTGAGCACCCGGGCAGCGTTCGCGAAGGCCTGTTCTGCGCTCGCCTCGAATGACCCGAATGGCATGTCCACGACCACCAGCGCATGATCGGCGCCGCGCATCACCGCCTGGCCATGCATGATCATCATCTCGAGCGTGACGCCCACGGTATTCGGCAAGCCGTGCAGCACCATGCCCACGGAATCGCCCACCAGCAGCAGATCGCAATGTGGATCGAGGATCTTGGCGACCGGCGCGGTGTAAGCGGTCAGGCAGACGATCGGATCACCGCCTTTGCGCGCGCGAATGTCGGGCGCAGTTATGCGAGGCGTATCGGCATGTCGCGACATGGGCTCACCCTTGCCGCCAGACTTAGAGAATTGCTGCGCTGCACACCAGTCCAGTCGCCTCACGCGACTGCTTTACGGTGATTACTCCTGGGTCGCGCGGTAGGCGACGAGGCCGCCGGCGATTGCGCCCACGACAAGCAGGATCTGGGTCATGCCCGCGCTGAGCGTCTGCATCGCATTGGCGCCCGGGCCGGAAATGACGTCGTGCGCACGCGAGATGCCGAAGCCGAGCGAGGTCAGCACGTCCGGGGCGATATTCATCGCCAAGCCGTAGAGACCGAACAAGATCGCAGCAGCCGCGACCGCCCACGCGCCGCTTTGCGCGGCGTTGCGGATGCGCGCTACGCGCTCGTTGCGCGCGACCGCGTGGCTGACCTGGATTGAAAACCCGTCGTCGGCCGGTTCGTGCGCTTCCGCGAAACTGCGCTTCAAGAGGGCGTCAAAGTCGCTCATCAGGCCGCCTCCAACATGCGGCGAAGCTTTTCTGTTCCTCTTAGTACGTGGGACTTGACGGTGCCTAAGGGAAGCCCCGTCATTTCCACGATCTCAGCGTGACTCAAACCTTCACCATGATTCAAGGTCACGCAAAGCCTTTCTGCATCCGAGAGGCGCGCCAGCGCCCGCTCCAGATCGATTTTCGCCCCTGCTGCCGCTTCCGGGGTCGACTCCTCGGACGCAATCGGCGACGCCTCGTCGATCTCGTCGAACACACCCTTCTGGCGTCTCTTGGCCATCAGGAACGTGGTCACCGCGATCCTCCTGAACCAGCCCGGAAAAGCCGCCGGCGTTTCCAGGTCCCTCAATCTATCCCAGGCCTTGATGAACGCCTCTTGAGCCAAATCGTCAGCCTCCGCCGCGTTCGAACACATCCGCCGCAACAGCGCCCTGGCCCAGCCCTGGCGGCGCTTCACAAGCTCGCCGAAGGCCGCCTGGTCCCTTGCTTGGGCCGCCACGATCAAGGCGGCTTCGCCGGCCTGGGCGAGATTGATGAGCCCGCGGTTGGCCACGCGTCATAACTCTCACACGTCCTTCTTTTTCGTCGTGTAATCGACGATAGCGAGCAACAGGAAGGCGCCCCCGAGCGCGCCCAGGATGATGGCCGGCACCAGCGACCAGTCATTTTCGCCCCGATTCACGAAATAGATGGCGCCGAATGCGCCAGCGAGAGCGAGCATCAGGATGGCGCTGCCAAGCGTTCGGCGGGGCCGGTCGCCCTGCTGCTGCCTGACCGAGCCCTGCGTCAGGTCACGCATGAGCGCAGGGTCAAGCGGCTGGCCTTTTTCGAGAGCCTGCGAAATCAGATGGTGAGCAGACTGTTTCGTCCGTTCCCGAAGCCAAATCGGGATGAGGATGACGGCCGCAAGAAACCCGAAAAACACAAATGGGACAAAGACATCTGCGCCCATTCTCATCTCCATAAGCCCGGGGTCTCAACGCCCCATTTACGTCACAGATGCGCTGGCCTGGGGAAATAGATGCAATCCCGATTCAGCGTCTGCTTCCAGGTGTCAGAACGTTCATAGGGACAGCGCTTGCCAACTAATACTTAAGTGTTTACTTAAGCATTGTGATGGATGCGCCCGCACCCCTCGATCTGGCCTTTCAGGCGCTTGGCGATCCCAGCCGCCGCGCCATGGTTGAGCGTCTGGCCCTGGGCCCGGCCTCCGTCAGCGAATTGGCCAAGCCGCTGGCCATGTCGCTGCCCGCGGTCATGCAGCATCTCGCCGTTCTCGAGCAGAGCGGCTTGGTGCGCAGCGAAAAGATCGGCCGCGTCCGCACCTGCCGCATCGATCCCAACGCCATCACCGCCGCCGAGCACTGGCTCAACGAACGCCGCAGGCAATGGGAGCAGCGCTTCGACCGCCTCGACGCCTTCCTGACCCAACAAGATGAAACTCAAGAGTGAGACGACCAATGATGAAGTTCTATTTTCACCCGCTCTCGTCCTACTGCTGGAAAGTGCTGATCGCGCTTTATGAAAAAGGCGTCGCGTTCGAGCCAATCGTCGTCAATCTGGGCGACCCCGCGGAGTGCGCCTCGTTCACCAAGCTCTCGCCGATGCGCAAGATGCCGGCGATCGTGCAGGGCGACGAAATCGTGAATGAGTCGAGCATTCAGATCGAATGGCTCGATAGCCTTGCCGGCGGCGCCGAGTTCATTCCTGCCGATTCGAAGCAAGCGCTCGAAGTGCGCTACTGGGACCGCTTTCTCGATCTCTATGTCCACAACGTCATGCAGCGCATCGTCGGCGAGCGCCTGCGTCCCGCTGACAAGCGCGACGCGTATGGCGTCTCCGAAAGCAAGGCGCAGCTGCGCATCGCACTCGATGTCTTCGAAAAGCACATGGCCGGGCGCGCCTTCGTTTGCGGCGGCGCGTTCTCGCTTGCCGATTGCTCCGCAGCGCCGGCGCTCTTCTACGCCAACAAGGTGCTCCCGTTCGAAACGACACACCCGCACACTTTTTCATACCTGCGACGCTTGCAGCAACGAGCCTCGTTCGCCCGCGTTCTGGAGGAAGCCAAACCGTACGCGCACCTGTTCCCGAGCGAGCAAGCCGCCTAGCGCCGCGAGAAAGCCAGGGAGAGAGAAATGCAACGTTCCGTGAGCCACGCGACGTTCGTGATCGAACGCGCCTACAAGGCGGCGCCCGCTAAAGTGTTCGCCGCCTTCGCCGATCCCAAATCCAAGGCGCAATGGTTTGTGGGCCCTGAGAACTGGCAGAAGTCAGATCATACGCTCGACTTCCGCGTCGGCGGCAAGGAGAGCGTCTCTGGCGGCCCGCCCGGCGGCGTAGTGCACTACTACAACGCCACCATTAGGGACATCGTCGAAGGCGAACGCATCGTCACATCCTACGAGATGCGCCTGGATGAGACGCGCATCTCGGTCTCGCTCGGCACGACCGAGATCAAGCCGGACGGCGCCGGCTCGAAGCTCACTTACACCGAGCAAGGCGCTTTTCTGGACGGCTATGACGACGCCGGCTCGCGCGAACGCGGCACCCAAGAATTGTTCGATCAACTCGAACGCCACCTGGCGCGCTAAGGAGTTGAGTGATGGCCAATACCAATCACGGCACGTTCTTCATCGAACGCCGCTACGACGCCGCGCCGCAGCGCGTGTTCGCCGCTTGGAGCGATGCGGAAGCCAAACGCACTTGGTTTGTCGAAGGCAAGGGCTGGGAGCTGCGCTCCTATGAGATGGATTTTCGCGAAGGCGGGCGCGAAGCTTCGAGCTTCCGCTTTCTCGATGGCGTCAAGGTATTCGGCGAAGAAACCATCTTCAGCAACGAAACCATCTACGATGAGATCATCCCGGACGAGCG
>JAFEDV010000093.1 GCA_018241475.1 Pseudomonadota bacterium
CGCCGTTGGTCTGCGGCGTCGTCGCGTCGCCCATCGCCAGCACCCGGACATCCTGCAGAATGATGGCGCTGTGCACGTCTTGGCCCGACGCGCCGTTTTGGCGCGTCGTGGCGATCACATCGACGTGGTCGTTAGGCTGGATGAAGCCGCCCGCCGCATCTTTCTGCTGCACTTCGACGGACACGGCGCGGAACCCGGGCTGGAGCTGCGCGGCCATGAAGCCGCGGCCGTCCGGCATCACGACCGAGTTCGCGGTGATCGGCTCGCCTTGCGCAAAAGGACGCCGGGTCACGGCGCCGACGAATTGCGTTTGCGCCGACGGCTGCTGATCGACGCGGATGAACGCGCTGGAGACCGACGCGGTGGGGAAGAGGGCGACCGCGAGATCGCCTGGCGCCAGCGCCGCGCCTTGCGGCACGTCGCGCGCGGCCACCAGCACTTGCTGGCCGGCGATCGGCGGAGCTGCGTGAGCCGCCGTCGCTTGGCGGCTTGCGCCCATCCCGCGAATAACGAGAAGCGCGCCGATCGCCGCAATCGCGGCGACGACCAAGACAATAATCTGACGCGCCGACATGAAACTCTACTCCCGCGCGAATGGCTCCCCCGAACCATTCGGAGGCAAATGGATCACGCTCGTGGCTAAGGCAGGGTTAACGTGTGCTCCGCGAACGGAATCGAAGGCAGCGCCATCAGTCCTCCCATCATGATTGCGACGCCGTACGGCACGCCGGACTTCGGCGTTAACAGTCGATTTACGAATGCCGGCAGCACGGCCGCCGGCGCAAACTGTTGGCGCGCCATGAGCAGGCCGAGCGCGATCACGCCGCCCGCCATGGTCGTCCAAAATATGAAGGGGACGAAAGCGGTGAAGCCGGTCCACACCGCAGCGCCCGCCAAGAGCTTGGCGTCGCCGCCGCCGATCACGTGCGCCTGGAACAGAAAGAAGCCGACGGCCAGCAACCCAAATCCAAATAGATAGTGGATGCCGATCTCTTGAATTGGCATGTTTGTCGCCAGCGCGATCGGCGCGAACAGAACGGCGAGCGCGATCGAAACCCAGTTGTGAATGGTCAGCGAGACGATGTCCGTAAGGGCTGCAAAGACGAGCAGCCCCGCAAAGACGGCGAGTGCAAACAATTCGAGCATCGCTTCATCTGTCTGCGTTTCGCATAAAGAAAGCTTGAATAAGCAAGCGTTCTGGACGGCCATATTGGTGATTGGAAAAGAAAAAAGCGCCACTCCGAGGGAGCGGCGCTTCGAGAGAGGAAGAAGGGCGCTTTGCGGGCCGCCGTCGAGGACGGCGGCCCTCAGCAATCGGCTGTTAGCCGGCGAGCGCGTTGCTGACTGACGTGAACGTGCCGTTGAGGCTGGTGCCGACCAGGCCAACGGCCGTGATGATGGCGACGCCGATGAGGGCGGCGATCAAGCCGTATTCAATGGCGGTGGCGCCGTCTTCGTTGTTCAGAAAACGCTTCAGAGAGGTCATTGGGGACTCCATGCTGTTAGATGATTTCACCAAGCCTGACCAAGCGTCGCATCCTACGCTTAACCCAGCGCTTCGAGTGAGGAAGGGAAGAGAAAGTGCTTTACGGGCCGCCGTCGAGGACGGCGACCCGTCAGCAATCGGCTATTAGCCCGCGAGCGCGTTGCTGATCGACGTGAACGTGCCGTTGAGGCGCGTCCCGACCAGGCCCACGGCCGTGATGATGGCGACGCCGATGAGGGCGGCGATCAAGCCGTACTCAATGGCGGTGGCGCCGTCTTCGTTGTTCAGAAAACGCTTCAGAGAGGTCATTGGAGACTCCATACTTGTCGAGTGCTTTCACCAAGCCCGGCTAAGCGTCACACCCGACACCCAACCCAGACGCCCGGGCACGATATGCCCAGGGCGCTTAACGCTCCGCCCAACAAGAAGGGTGAAGATTGCGTTCACCGCGAACGCAACTCTCACACATTTCATGATCGCCTTGCGCGAGCGCTTGTCTTAGCGATGCGGCAACTATTGGCGCGTAGCTCCTAGTATAAATGAGAAGGGGAGCGCAGATGCGCCGGTCCGTTCCACGTCTTTTGCTCGCCGCCTTGGCGAGCGCTCTATTCGCCGGCGCCGCGCAGGCGCAGGATATTCGCGTCGCGATCGATCAATCGTTTCCGGTTCGCCTGACGAACGCCGCCGCCGGCGTGGCCATAGGCAACCCATCGATCGCCGGCGTCTCCATGCAGAACGATCATTTCTTCTTCGTAACGGGAAGATCCTACGGGACCACAAACCTCACCGTCGTCGACGCCAACAATCATGTGATGTTCTCCGGCCGCGTGGTCGTCGTTGCCGACGAGTCCAACGTCGTACGGGTAATGCGCGGTAACGAATCGGCGTCGTTCGTGTGCTCGCCGGGCTGCCAGCCGGCGCCGAGCATCGGCGACGCAACGTTCGAGGCGGTCAGCCAGCAGGTCACCACGCACGCGCAAACAGCGAGCAGCGGCGCCAGCAGCAGCAATCACTAAGCCACCGTTCACCACGTCGTTGGGCGGGTTTGGAAACCTCCTTCGCGTAGGCTTGCGCGTTCCGGAGGCGATATGTTCTTGCGCATGCGGAAGGCTGGGCGGGCGCTGAAGCGCTTCGGCCGCGCCAAACGCGGCGTGGCTGCGGTCGAGTTCGGCCTCGTCGCGCTGCCGTTCTTTCTGTTGATGTTCGGGCTCGGCGAAGTCTCGATGGTGGGTTTCGCGCAGGCCAGTCTCGACTATTCCGTTAATGAAACGGCGCGGCGCATTCGCACCGGCGAGGCGCAAGTCGCAGGCGCGACCTACGGCGATATTCAGACCTCGATCTGCACCCAGCTCAGCCAGTTCATCGTGCTGACCTGCAACGGCAATCTCTACATCGATGTCCATCACTATCCGACGTTCGCCGCCGCCGCTTCCGGTCAGAGCAACCCTATCCAGAACAACCAGTTCGACTCGAGCGGCTTCGGCTACAGTCCCGGCAATGCATCCGACATCGTCGTCGTGCGCGCCTACTATCGTTGGCACGTGTTGACCCCGCTGTTTCAGCCGATTTTCCAGAACATCTCCGGCGGCCAGCGGATTCTTGTGTCCACCATGATGTTCCGCAACGAGCCCTACCAATGAGGCTTGCGCTATCCCTTCGTCGCTTTGGCCGCGAACGCAAAGGCTTGGCGGCGATCGAATTCGCCTTCCTGCTGCCGGTGATGGTGTTCGTGCTGCTGGCGTCGGTCGATCTCATCAATGCGCTCGGCACCTATCGTCGCGCCGAGAACGTCGCCGCGTCGCTCGCCGACGTCATCTCTCGCGACACCTCGGTGTCGAACGCCGAGATCACCGGCCTATGGTCGGCGGTGGCGATGCTCATGTACCCCGACACCGACACCGTGATGTCGGAACGCGTCAGCAGCGTGATGATCAATTCCGCCACCAGCGCGACGGTCGTGTGGAGCGAAGCGCACAACGGCGCCACGCAGCTCTCGGTGGGCTCCACCGTGGCGTTGCCGCCGCAAATGATGATCGCCGGCTCGAGCCTCATCATGGCCGAAACGACCTATCACTATACGTCGCCGATGCATTTTCTGTTCCCGAGCTCGGTGAACTTCTCGCACACAGTCTATCGCCGCTCGCGCCTGGTCGATCCGATCCAGCGCGTACCGTAAGGCTCTTGACGCGCGGCGCGGGCAGGCGAGACTCCGGCGATGGAAGTCGTCAAGACGCCGGCCGAAGCCGTCGACCGTCTCGAACATCTGCACGCCCGCGCCGTCACTGCTTTGATCGAAGCGGTGCGCCGCTTCGCCGAAAACGGAACGCCGCCCAGCGCCGATGAACGCAAGCTGTTCCGCTATCCGGAGCTGCGCGTGCGGTATCTGGGCGAACTCACGCCGAAGCTCGCCCGCTCGTACGGACAGCTGATGTGGCCGGGCGAATACGCCGTCACCATCACCCAGCCCAGCTATTATCGCACTTATCTGATCGAGCAGCTCAGACTCCTGGCGGAAGACTATGGCGCCGAACTCAGCGTTCGCGTCAGCGACACCGAGATCCCATATTCTTTCGTGCTCGACGCCGCCGGCGCAGCCGCCTTCGAAACCGTGCCGGCCGAGGAACTCGCGCGCGTCTTTCCCAATCCCCGCCTCACTCAGGTCGGCGACGCCGTTGTCGACGGTTTGCGCGTCGAGCGACTCGACCACTCGCGACCGCTGGCGCTCTTCGATGCGCCGCGCACCGATTACTCGTTGAAGCGCATCGAGCACTATACCGGCGCGCCGTGGCAGGACGTGCAGCCGTGGATCCTGTTCACGAACTATCAGCGCTACGTCGACGAGTTCATCCGCTGGGCGGCGGCCGGCGTGACGGATGGCCCCAAGGGCTGGTCGCTCTCATGCCCCGGCGGCGTCATTGTCGAAGCCGGCGACAAGGACGGCGAACGCAAAGCGATGGAGGCGCCGTGGCGAAAGTATCAGATGCCCGCCTACCATCTGAAGACCTCGGATCGCGACGGCGTCACGCTTGTGAATATCGGCGTCGGGCCATCGAACGCGAAGACCATCACCGATCATCTGGCGGTGTTGCGTCCGCATTGCTGGCTGATGATCGGTCATTGCGGCGGGTTACGGCACACCCAACGCATCGGCGATTACGTGCTGGCGCACGCCTATCTGCGGCGTGACAAGGTGCTCGACGACCGCGTGCCGCTCGAAGTGCCGATCCCGGCGATTGCGGAAGTGCAGGTGGCGCTGCAACAGGCGGCGGCGACCGTGGTCGGCGACGACAAGGCGGAGCTGCGCCGGCGCATGCGCACCGGCACGGTGGTGTCGTACGCCGACCGCAACTGGGAGCTCAACTACAACCAGGAGCGCCAGCTGCTGTCGCAGTCGCGCGCCATTGCGGTGGACATGGAAAGCGCCTGCATCGCCACGCAGGGTTTCCGCATGCGCGTGCCGTACGGCGTGCTGTTGTGCATCTCCGACAAACCTGCGCACGGCGAGATCAAGTTGCCGGGCGTTGCCGATCGCTTTTACGACAGCGCCGTCGGCGCGCACCTGCGCATCGGGCTTGAGGCGATCGCCAGACTGAAACAGGACCGCGACCGCCTCCACTCGCGCAAGCTGCGCGCCTTCGACGAGCCGCCCTTTAGGTGAGGAATAGGCTCTCGCCTGTCGAGCCTAGCCGGTCAGGAATCTCACAATCGCTTGCACCAGCTCCGGCGATTGCACTTCGCTCAGATGATTGCCAGGCACGCGCTCGGCGCGCGCATTCCTCAGACGCGTAGCCAGACCTTCGGCGCTGCCATTGTCGTTGTCGTCGGCGCCGCTGACGACAAGGATCGGCGTGTCGACGCGCTGGAGCTCGGCCTGCGTTGTGTGCACCTGCGCCTTGAGGACGTTCAGCATGGCTTTCGGGTTCAAGTTCCCGCGTTTGATCATGTCGTGAATGATCTTGGCCGCTTGCGGATTTTGCGACGCTTCGCCGTTCTCGATGGCATCGGCGAAGTACGCGCCTCGCGCCGCAGAGCCAAGAATGCCGCTATCGCCCATGCCGCCGAGGACGCAACGGCGGGGCCGCGCGCCGCGCACCAGCATGCGCAGCGCCGTGCGGGCGCCCAGCGAATAACCGACAAGGTCATAGTCCTGGAGGTTCAGGTGCGCGCGAAGCGCTTCTCCATCACGCGCCAGCACGTCGGGAGGGTAGGCGGCGGGGTCTTCGCTTGCCTGTGAGCGCCCGTGACCGCGCAGATCGAGCATGATCGCCTGGAAGCCCGCTTCGGTTATTGCGTTGGCGATGCCAGGCTCAATCCAGTTGAAGCGCGCATTGGCGAGAAAACCGTGCAGCATAACAACCGGCCGACCCTCGCCCTCCACGCGGTAAGAGAGCCGGGCGCCGTCGAAGCTGGCGAAGGTTGTGCGCGCCATGGCGATGATCCTCGCGCGCTCGTGTCGCGGCGGCAACCTTTGACCTTGCCGGGGCGATCCGCCATCTAGCGGGTATGACACCAGATCGTTTGGTTGGTCTCGAGCGCGTTCTGAATTTCCGCGATTTCGGCGGTTACGACACGCCCGACGGGCCGATCGCGCGCGGCAAGCTCTATCGCTCGGCGCATTTCCACGAAGCCACCGACACCGACAGGGCGCGGTTGGACCAACTGGGCGTGCGCTTCTTGGTCGACCTGCGCCGCAGCGAAGAACGCAGCGGCGAGCCCAATCGCTGGCCGGGGGCGGGCGTGCGTTCGATCTTCAGCGACGAAGGCCCAACTTCGGTGTTGCCGCCGCATCTTCAGGCGCTGCTGCAGAGCGATCTGACGCCGGCGTCGGTGGAAGCGTACATGCACAGCCTCTATCGCGACTTCGCCGCGCAGCCGCGCCATATCCAGCTCTATTCGGAGTGGTTTCGGGAATTAGCGAGAGGCGAGGGGGCAGGCGTCATTCATTGCGCCGCCGGCAAGGACCGCACCGGCCTGGCCTGCGCGCTCACGCTCCATGTCCTGGGCGCGAATGAAGACGCGATTTTCGCAGACTACGAATACACCAATACGGCGATGGACATCGACGCGCGGCTGCCGCGAATTCAAGCGCGCATGGAGGAGCGCCTGGCGCGCAAGCTCGATCCGGCGGCGCTCAGGCCGATGCTTTCGGTCGATCCGGCGTATCTGCGCACGGCGTTCGCGGCGATCGATGAACAATACGGCTCGCGCGACGGCTATCTCGAAGTGCTAGGCGTCGGCGCGCGCGCGCGGCAGACTTTACGCGAGCGGCTGATCGGCTAAGTCGCTCACGCAGTCGCTGCGGTGGGGCCATTCGGCCGCCGGCGTTACTCATGATGGCCGCTCGCGGCCGCGAAGCTCTCGCGCACGCGTGAGGCGCTCGTTCAAGCCGCGATCGATCTCCTCGATCAGCATCGCCCTCACACGGGCGACGTCGCCGTTCTCGAGCGCGCCTTCGGCTGCCGGAACCATCGGCCCATAATCGGTCCCCGCCGGACGCAGGCCGACATAACTTGCTCCCTCTCCCAGACGGTGGAGGCGCTCGGTTGTCGTCTTAGCCCGCTTTGGTGCAGCGTCGGCTTCCACGACCGCCGAGGAAGCGATATCTTGTTTGCCAACTCGTTGCGCCAAGAGGGTGATATGCGTTGGCTCTGCGCCGTTGTCCTGACGCTCTTGCTCCCGGCCGCCGCGAACGCGGCGACGGCGCAGGCGCCCGCCAGGGATTGCTTCATCAGCAGCAATTGGCGCGGCTGGAGCGCGTCCAGACAGGCTGACGTGCTCTATCTGCGCGTTCTGGGAAACGACATCTATCGCGTAGAGCTGACTCCGGGCAGCCACGTTCGCCGTTACGGCGGTGAGTTTCTCGTCAATCAGATCCGCGGCTCGAGCTGGATTTGCTCGGCGCTCGACCTCGATCTTGCGCTCTCCGATTACAACGGGTTCTCCCGCCCGCTCATCGCCACCGATCTTCGCAGGCTCACGCCCGAGGAGGTCGCTGCAATCCCGCGTGAAGACCTGCCCTATTGACGCGGGGACGCGAACCCCGATCGAACCGATAGCGACGATCAACCAGCGGCCGCCGTCGTGGCGCGCTCAGTTGGCGCTGACGGCTTTGCGCTTGTCCATCATGGTGTCGAAACTGGCCCACACGCCCTCGCCGCCGTGCCATTCGCCCTTGGTGGCGGCCTTCGAGTATTCCGTGGCGCGCGCTTCGAAGAAATTGGCGTGCTCGACGCCGTTGAGGATCGCGGTCAGCCACGGGATCGGATGCTCGTTGACGCCGTACACTTTGGGCAGGCCGAGTTGGCCCAGCCGCCAATCGGCGATGTAGCGGATGTATTGCTTGATGTCGGCGTCGGTCATGCCTTGCACCGGGCCCATCTCGAAGGCGAGGTCGATGAAGCGATCCTCCATGCCGACGACGGTCTTGCAGCAATCGACAATGTCGTCCTTCACACTTTGGGTGAGCGCGTTGGTCTCCTTCGCATAGGTGTGGAAGAGCTTGATCATGCCTTCGCAGTGCAGGCTTTCGTCGCGCACCGACCAAGTGACGATCTGGCCCATTCCCTTCATCTTGTTGAAGCGTGGGAAGTTCATCAGCATCGCGAACGAGGCGAACAGCTGCAGGCCCTCGGTGAAGCCGCCGAACATAGCGAGGGTGCGCAGAATGTCAGCGTCGGTCTCGACGCCAAAGCGCTGCATGTAGTCGTGCTTGTCGCGCAGTGCGCTGTAATCCATGAACGCCTGGAATTCCGTCTCCGGCATGCCGATCGTCTCGAGCAGCAGCGCGTAAGCGGCGATGTGCACGGTTTCGATGTTTGAAAACGCCGCGAGCATCATCTTGATCTCGGTCGGTTTGAACACCCGCCCGTAGCGTTCCATGTAATTGTCGTTCACCTCGACGTCGGACTGGGTGAAGAAGCGGAAGATCTGGGTGAGGAGGTTGCGCTCCTGATCGTTCAGCTTGGAGGCCCAGTCCTTCACGTCCTCGCCCAGCGGCACTTCTTCGGGGACCCAGTGGACCTGCTGCTGCCGGCGCCAGAATTCGTACGCCCA
>JAFEDV010000094.1 GCA_018241475.1 Pseudomonadota bacterium
GGCGACAAGCGGGTTTTCGTCCTGGACGGCGAAGTGTTCGGCGCAGTGCGGCGCATGCCCTCGAACGGCGACTTCAGGGCCAATCTGCATGCGGGAGGCGTCGCCTGCGCCGCCGAGGTCGACGACGACGACCGCGCCATCGCCCAGGCCGTCGCCAAGGTGCTGCGCAAGAAGGGTATCTTGTTTGCGGGGCTCGACGTCATCGCCGGCAAATTGATCGAGGTGAACGTCACTTCGCCGACATTGGTGCAGGAACTCAAGCGCTTCAACGGCCTGGATTTGCCGGCGGCGTTCTGGGACAAAGTGGAGGCGAAGATCGCCTAGCCCCCGTGCCCTTGCCGCGCGAGCTTCAGGAATTCCTCGCGCGTGCGCGGGTCGTCGCGGATGACGCCCATGAGACGCGATGTCACCAGGTTCGACCCGGGCGTGTTCACCCCGCGCATGGTCATGCACGAATGCTCGGCCTCGATCATGACCCCGACGCCTGCGGCTGCAGGATGTCCTGGATGGCTTCGGCGATTTCAGCGGTCAGCTTTTCCTGGATCTGCAAGCGCCGCGAGAACGCGTTCACCACGCGCGACAGCTTCGAAATTCCCACGACGCGGTTGGTCGGCAGATAGCCGACATGCGCGCGGCCGAGAAACGGCAGCATGTGATGTTCGCAGAAGCTGACGACGCGGATGTCGCGCAGCACGATGAGCTCGTCATAGCCGCCCACTTCCTCGAAGGTCTTTTCGAGATAGGCGCGCGGATCCTCTTCGTAGCCCGCGAACAATTGCCGATAGGCCTTGGCGACGCGCGCGGGCGTTTCCAGCAGGCCTTCGCGCGAGGGGTCGTCGCCGGCCCATTCGATCAGGACCCGGATGGCGGCCTCGGCTTCGGCATGGGTGGGTTTTGCCATGATCGGAAAATCTCCGTCGTTGAGAGTGCGTTCCTTGAGGGGTTTGACAGGAGCGGACCTCCCTTCTAACCCTCCCGGCCTCGTCTTGGCTGCCCCAATGGCGGAATCGGTAGACGCAGCAGACTCAAAATCTGCCGTTGGCAACAACGTGTCCGTTCGAGTCGGACTTGGGGCACCAGCCTACTAGCGCGCAGCGAGCGTGGGATGGCTGTGTTCGCCCTCGCGAGCTTCGGATGGCAGGCCGTCAATAGAGCTGCGGCGCCCGGGATGGTGGCGTTTGGCCCGGCCCGTGCTAGGCGCTTGGCCCGCATGTTCGAGGCCCTGAAGAACCGCACCCTGGGGATCATCCGAAGTCCGCACGCCGAGCGTGGGCTGTTCGTGCTGGCGTTCGCCGAGAGCTCCTTCTTTCCCATTCCCCCAGACGTGGTGCTGGGGCCGATGGCGGCGGCGCGTCCGGGCAAATGGATGCGCTTTGCCTTCATTTGCGCGACCGGCTCGGTGCTCGGGGCCATCTTGGGCTACGCGATCGGTTACTTCGCCGCCGAGACGCTTGGCCGCTGGATTCTTCAAATCTTCGGACTATCGGCGGCGTTCGAGCACTTCCGCGCCAACTCGCTCTCGGTGATGCCCTGGGTGATCCTGGGTCAAGGCCTGATCCCCGTGCCGTATAAGCTGGTGACCATCGCCTCCGGAATGCTGCGGATATCGCTGCTGCTGCTGATCGGCTGTTCGATTCTGACCCGCTTCACCCGGTTCTTCGCGGTCGCCTATGTGTTCAAACGCTACGGTCCGTCGATTGCGCCCGTCATCGAGAAGCGCATCGGCTTGACGCTGGCGATCGGCGCTGTGCTGTTGGCTCTGCTGATCGCCGCCTATGTTCTGCTGATGCACTCATGACGCTCGATGCCCTCCGTTCCCGCTGGCCGCTTGCGGCGCTGGTCGTCTCCGCTGCGTTGCTCGCCGGCGCGCATGCGTTTGAGACTTTCGGACATCTGGCGCCGTGCCCGATGTGCCTGGCGCAGCGGGAATGGCACTGGGGCATCGTGGCGATCGCGCTGTTGGCGCTGATCGCGCGCAGGCAGGCGCGCACGGTCGCCTTCATCTTGGCGCTCGCCTATCTGGGCAGTTTCGCCATGGCGGCCTGGCACGTCGCGGTGGAGCAGCATTGGGTGGCGGCGCAGTGCGAAACCGGACCCGGCGGCAGTCTGGTGTTCGATTTGAACGCCAAGCTCGACATCCCCCACTGCGACACGCCGGCCTGGACCATGTTTGGCGTCTCGATGGCGGGCTACAATGCACTTATCTCTCTCGGGATGGCGGTGTTGAGCGCGGTTTTCGCGTTTGCGCCAATGGGCAAGGAATAAGGCGAAGAGCATGAGGCAGTCGCCGCCGATGCCGGGTGAGAGCGCCGCCGCGCGGATGAGCGACGAGATGATCCGTGTCGACCACGCCGGCGAATATGGAGCGGTGCAAATCTACCGCGGTCAGCTTGCCGTATTTGAACGCATCGGCGCGCACGCGCACGCGGCGCGCATCATCGGCGAAATGGAGGCAGGCGAGAAGGAGCACCTGCAGACCTTCGATCGACTTATCGCCGAGCGCGGCGTTCGGCCGACATTGATGGCGCCGGTCTGGCGGGTGGCGGGTTTTGGGCTTGGCGCCGTGACCGCGCTGATGGGCGAGCGCGCCGCGCATGCCTGCACAGAAGCCGTCGAAGAGGTGATCGAGGAACATTATGCGCGGCAGAGCCAGCGCCTGGGCCGCAACGATCCCGAATTGGAGGAGTTCACCGATCGCTTCCGTGAGGACGAGATCGGCCATAAACAGACGGCAATCGAGCAGGGCGCGCGCGAGGCGCCGGGCTATTCGGTGCTGTCGGCGGTCGTGAAGCTCGGCTGCCGCGCCGCGATCCGGATTTCCGAAAAAATATGAGCGCGCCGCCGAGCGTGCGTCTGACGCGGCGGGACGAGGCTGCAGCGATGTCGCCGGTGCTCACTGACGCGTTCGTCGACGAAGCGGGGTTGAATTATTGGCTGAAGCAGGGCCGTGAGAAGGAGCGGGCGCGGCGCAAGTTCTTTGACGCGATCGTCGAAGATGCTGTGCATCCTGAGCGAGACATCTATGTCGCCGAAGCCGACGGCAAGCCTTTAGGCGCGGCGCTGTGGACGGCGCCCGGTAGGAAAGCCTTCGATCTTTCCGTGATGAAGCAGGTCGCGCTTGGGCCTCTGATGCTTTCCATTGCTGGCATCGGCGGCATGCAACGCGGCTTCGCACTCGCCGATAAGCTTGAGACCTATCATCCCCGTGTCCCGCATGCGCATTTGGTGTTTCTCGGTGTCGCCACA
>JAFEDV010000095.1 GCA_018241475.1 Pseudomonadota bacterium
AAGTTCTTGATCGCTTCTTCGTTCTCGTGATCCTTCTTGCCGGCCCCGAACCCGATGCCTTGCTTCGCCGCCGCGGCCGCGCCGGCATTGGTGGTCATGATCAGGATGACGTTCCTGAAATCGACCTTCTTGCCGTTGGCGTCGGTGAGCGCGCCGTGATCCATCACCTGCAGCAAAATGTTGAAGAGATCCGGGTGCGCCTTCTCGATTTCATCGAGCAAAAGCACGCAATGGGGATGCTGATCGACGCCATCGGTGAGCAATCCGCCCTGGTCGTAGCCGACATAGCCTGGCGGCGCGCCGATCAGGCGGCTCACCGTGTGGCGCTCCATGTACTCCGACATGTCGAAGCGCAGGAGTTCGATGCCCATGATGTTCGACAAAGCGCGCGCCACTTCGGTTTTGCCGACGCCGGTGGGGCCGGCAAACAAATAGCAGCCGATGGGCTTCTGCGGTTCGCGCAGGCCCGCGCGCGCCATCTTGATGGCGGCGGTGAGCTGATCGATCGCGGTTTCCTGGCCGAACACTACGCGCTTCAGGTCTGTTGAGAGCGAGGCCAGCATTTCGCTATCGTCCTTTGATACCGACTTCGCCGGAATGCGCGCCATGCGAGCGACCACTTCCTCGACCTCGGCGACATCGATGATCTGCTTACGCTGGCTCGGCGGCAGCAACATCATCGAAGCGCCGGATTCGTCGATCACGTCGATCGCCTTGTCCGGCAACTTGCGGTCGCCCATGTGGCGCGCCGATAGTTCGACCGCGATCTTGATCGCGTCGTCGCTGTACTTCACCTTGTGATATTCTTCGAAATACGGCTTCAAGCCCATCAGGATCTTGATGGCGTCCGGGATCGACGGCTCGTTGACGTCGATCTTCTGGAAGCGCCGCGCCAGCGCGCGATCCTTTTCGAAATGCTGCCGGTATTCCTTGTAAGTGGTCGAACCCATGCAGCGCAGCTGGCCCGACTGCAGCGCCGGCTTCAGCAGGTTCGATGCGTCCATCGCGCCGCCGCTGGTCGCGCCGGCGCCGATCACCGTGTGAATCTCGTCAATGAACAGCACCGCCTTCGGGTGGTTCTCCAACTCCTTCATGACGCTCTTCAGGCGCTCTTCGAAATCGCCGCGATAGCGGCTGCCGGCGAGCAGCGCGCCCATGTCGAGCGGGAAGATGATGGCGTCGGCCAGGACTTCCGGCACTTGCCTTTCATTGATCTTGCGCGCCAAGCCTTCCGCGATCGCCGTCTTGCCGACGCCGGGATCGCCGACCAGCAGCGGATTGTTCTTCTGGCGGCGGCACAGGATCTGGATCGCGCGCAGCACTTCGGCTTCACGCCCGATCAACGGATCGATCTTGCCTTCCTTGGCCTTCTTGTTGAGATTGACGCAGTAGGCGGCCAGGGCTTCCGAACCCTGTTTGACCACGCGTTCGCCCTCTTCCTCGTTTGCGCCGCGCACCGGGCGCGACTGCGACGCGCCTACGCGCTTCGGCAGGCCATGGGCGATGAAGTTGACGGCGTCGTAACGCGTCATGTCCTGCTCTTGCAGGAAATAGGCGGCGTGGCTTTCGCGCTCGCTGAACAGCGCCACCAGCACGTTGGCGCCGGTCACTTCGCGGCCGCCGCTTGAATCGACGTGCAGCATCGAACGCTGCAGCACGCGCTGGAAGCCGGCCGTGGGCCTTGGCTCCTCATGCTCGCGGTTCGGGACCACAAGGCTGTCGAGTTCGGTGGAGAGATAGGATTCGAGATTGAGCTTCAGCTTGTCGAGATCGACCTTGCACGCGTGCATCACCTGCGAGGCGTCGTCGTCGTCGATCAGGGACAGGAGCAAGTGCTCGAGCGTCACGTATTCGTGACGGTGCTCGTTAGCAAGAGAAAGCGCACGCCGCAGCGTGTGTTCGAGCGTTCGAGAGAAGGTCGCCATCCTATTCCTTTTCCATCGTGCACTGCAGCGGATGCTCATGCCGCCGCGCCAGATCGAGCACCTGGGCGACCTTGGTCTCGGCCACCTCGTAGGTGAAAACGCCACACACACCGACGCCATTTTGGTGCACATGCAGCATGATCGTCGTCGCCTCGTCGCGCGTCTTGCTGAAGAAGCGCTCAAGGACATAAACGACGAATTCCATCGGCGTGTAATCGTCGTTCAGAAGCAGGACGCGGTAGAGCGCAGGCTTCTTGGTGCGGGTGAGAGTCTTCGTTCCGGTTCGACTGTCAATGTCGCCGGCGCCGCCGCCCTCGTCGTCCCACTCACCGCTCATGCACGCGTCGAACCTTCGCCACGCCAGCGCAGACTCGAACGAGGCTGAGCCGACATGCTGAACAATTTATGGATAGATGAGGCGGATGGAAGGCCCCGCCCTGCCGGCGCGACCCCCAGTGCAGGCGCACAGAAACGGGCCCGGCTTCGTTCTGAGAGCCGGGCCCGTCCCTGTTTCAGCCCCTCGGCGCCGCTATCAGGCGGCGGCGAAGTCGGTCTTGCTTAGCGCGCGGCGCTGGCTTGCATCAGCTGGCCAACGGCGTTGAAACGCTCGTTGATCGGCTGGAGAGTCTCTTTGGCGACGCCCGAGACGAGATCGGAAAACGATGTCAATTCGGCGACATAGGCCTCGAACGAGGCCTTGGCGTAGTCGTTCTGCTTCTCCACGAATTCCTGGACGCTCTTGGACGTCAGGAGCGACTTCGCGGCCGCGACATGGCTTTCCACGGCCTGCTTCGAGAACGCCACCGAACGCGCCGAGATGGCCTCGATGCCTTTTTGAGCCGCCGCCGCGGAGGCGACCCAGGCTTCGACATTCTGCTTGCCGAAGGCCGAGGCCTCAGAGAGAGCGGCCAGGCCGCGGTCAAAGTTCTCACGAACCGCGTCCGAAGAGGCGGTGGTGACCTGTTCAAACGCCTCGGTGGCCGACTTCGCGGCGCGGGCGGTCTTGGCGGCTGCCATGTTCGCTCTCCTTTAAGGATCGGGTACCGCCGGGATCTGCCCGACGACTTCCGGGCCTATATGTTATGCTGCACCTGCGAAGTCAATCCGATTTTGCTGCACTGCAGCATGATGGGCCTGCGACCTTTTAGCAGCGGCGCCCCTCACCGTTCAGACGCCGTTCATGCCGGGCTGACAAGGCTTCACTCAAGGTGAAAGCAGGTGTTTGGGCGATTTTTCTGGCGCTGAAACGGTCGCTTAACCTGAACTAATGAATCTGTAAGCTGAACGGCACGCGATTTGCCTGAATAGGTGCCTCTCGTGCGGGGGATTGGACGGCGCCGATGACTTCACCGGATCGTGGCTTTCTTCTCCGGATCTTCGCCGCCGCGGCAGTCTTCGCCGCCCTCATGTGCGCGGCGCCTGTCGCCCAAGCTGACGAACGTTATGCCGCCATCGTCATGGACGCGCGCTCCGGAGAAGTCCTGCTCGACGACCATGCAGAAGAGATGCGTTATCCCGCCTCTCTCACCAAGATGATGACGCTGTACATGGTGTTCGACGCGCTCCGGCGCGGCGAGATCACCTTGGACACGCGTCTCACCGCCTCGCGCAACGCCGCCCGCCAGCCTCCTTCGCGGCTTGGCCTCCGCCGCGGCAACAGCATTAACGTCGATCAAGCCATCCGCGCCATTGCGGTGCTGTCGGCCAATGACGTGGCGACCATGGTTGCGGAACGCCTCGGCGGCAGCGAGAGCCGTTTTGCTGCCGAGATGACGGCGCGCGCCCGCTCGCTCGGTATGACCGAGACGCGGTTCGTGAACGCGAGCGGCCTGCCCGATCCGCTTCACCACAGCACCGCGCGCGACCTTGCGATCCTGGCGCAGGCGCTGTGGCGGGATTTCCCACAATATTACGGATACTTCCAAACCGAGAGCTTCTCCTGGGGCCGCCGCGACAGCCGCAACCACAACCACCTGCTCGGCCAGGTTCAGGGTCTTGATGGCATCAAGACCGGCTACACGCGCGCGTCGGGGTTCAACCTCGCGACGTCGACCGAACGCGCAGGCCATCGCGTGATCGTCGTGGTGCTTGGCGGCGAGTCGGCGGCTGCACGCGACTCGCAGGTGGAGTATCTGATCGACGGCGCCTTCGAGGAGTTTGCTCGCCGCACCGATCCGAACGCGGCGCAACTAGCGAGTCTGCCGACACATCGGCTCGATATTCGCCTCGCGCCAAGTGTGCTCAGCGCCAGCGCCGGCGGAACGTCGCTGGCCCGACCTGGGGTGCCGCAAGGCCAAGTGGTGCAAACGCTCTCGCCGATCCGGGCGCCGCTGCCGCCCGACACGACAGCCCCTGGCGCCGACGAAGACCCCAACGACTAGCTTCAGCGTCCGCGCTTCAGCAAAGTGTCGCGCGCGGCGGTGAGGCGCGCGGCGGCGTCGTGGCTGCCGCCGAGGTCGGGGTGCGCATCGGCCATCTTGCGGCGATAGGCGGCGCGGATTTCATCTGGAGTCGCAGCCAATCCCACTCCTAATACGGCGCGCGCATGTGCGTCGCCCGGCGATGGTTGCGCCGCCGCCCTCGGCGCGGACAACAGCGGGCTGACAAGCCAAGCAACCACGGCCAGAGCCGCCAGCATCAAGGCCAGCTCCACCGCACCGCGCCACAGCGCCAGCAATGCTGCGGCGGCGAAACCAAGCGTTGGCCAGCGCGCCATGATCTTCCGACGATGGATCGAGCCAAAGCGCGCCAAGAGCAGTAGCGCAAAACCAATGGCCAGGATGAGAAGCGCGCGAATGAGCAGAAGATTTCTCCAGCGACGGCCGACGCCTCGCTGCTTAGAACTTCAGAGCTTCGCCTTCGAGCCCCGGAAGCTTCAGGGTAATGAAAAGGTCGCGCAATTCCTGGCGTGCGGCGAGGTGGCTCATCTTCATCTCGCCCTCCACGCCTGCCCCGTCGAGGTCGAGAAGCGTGAGCCCCTGCGGGAAAAGTTCGCGGAAGATCACCCGTTCGGAGAGGCCCGGCGCCAATCGGAAACCAATCCGCTGTGAAAGCGTCTTCAGCGCATCGCCGACACGTTGCTTGTTCTTGGCTTCGATCCTGCTGGTCGAGGTGCGGTTGCGCAGCACTACCCAATCGATCGGCGTTCGCGCGGCGATAGCCTTCTGTTTGCGACTTTCCCAAACCATCTCGCTGTAGATCGAAGGCCGCACGATCTCGGCGCAAGTCTCGTCGATATCGCCCAAGAGGTCGAAATCCACGAAGCTGTCATTGAGGGGCGTCACCAGCGTATCGGCGCTGGCATGCGCGACGCGCGCCAAGTGCGAGTCGCCGCCAGGCGAGTCGATGACGACGTAGTCGCACGTGTCCGAAAGCCGCCTGAGCGCGACCCGGAACGCGGCCTCGTCCGCCGCGTCGGCGGCATCGCGTTGGCGCAATTGGCTTTCCTCGAGTTCGAACACTTGCGGCGTCGGCAGCTTGGCGCCGTGCGAGGAAATCCAGCGGCCGCGATTTTCGATGTAGCGGATAAGCGAACGCTGACGCACATCGAGATCGAGCGCGCCGGTGCGCCGGCCCATGCGCATCAGGGCCACGATCAAATGCATGGCGACGGTCGACTTGCCGGCGCCGCCCTTCTGGTTGCCGACGACGATGACGTGCGCCTGTCGGCCCGCCGCTTCAGGCTCACAGGCGTAAGCAAGCGTCATGGCGCGCGCCCGCCCGGCTGAGCGAGCGCCGCTGTCCTGGCCACGGACGCGCCGCAGAAACACATTGTTAAAACTTCGCCCAATGAGGTTAAGGCGCTCTTAAGCCGCTTGACCTCGTTGCAGCGGCGTCAGATGCGGAAGCACGTGAGCGCGCCCCTCCCCATCGCCCGCACGGTCGCGGATCTGCGCTCGGCGATCGCCGCGGAGCGCAACAATAGTCGCACGACCGGGCTCATACCGACGATGGGCGCCTTGCACGAAGGTCACCTTTCGCTTGTTCGCGCCGCGAAACAACGCTGCGGCTTTGTGGTGGCGACACTCTTCGTGAACCCTAAGCAATTCGCCCCGCACGAGGACTTCGACCGTTATCCGCGCAACGAGGCCGGCGACGCAGACCTCCTTGCGAGCGCCGGCTGCGACCTGCTCTACGCGCCCGGGCGCAGCGTCATGTATCCGGATGGCTTCGCCACAAGCGTGCTCGTCTCAAATGTGTCGACGATGCTTGAGGGGCAAATGCGTCCGCACTTCTTCGGGGGCGTCGCCACGGTGGTGACGAAGCTGCTGCTGCAGGCGCTGCCGGACGCGGCCTTCTTTGGCGAGAAGGACTATCAGCAGCTGCTCGTGATCAGACAGCTGACGCGCGACCTCGATATTCCAGTCGAGATCGTCGGCTGTCCCACCGTGCGCGAACGCGACGGCCTGGCCTTGTCGTCGCGCAACGCCTATCTCTCCGCAGCCGAACGCCGCGTTGCATCGCGCCTCAACGTCGTGCTGCACGACGCGATCAAAGCCTTGCGCGCCGGGGCGCCCGTCGACGCTGTCGAAGGCGAGGCGAGCCGTCATCTCGCTGCGGCGGGATTCACGTCGGTGGACTATGTCGCGGTCCGCAACGCCGCCACCCTGCAGCCGGTCGCATCGCTCGCGGAGCCGGCGCGCATCCTCGCCGCCGCTTGGCTCGGCAAGACGCGTCTCATCGACAACATGGCGGTCTAGGCCAAGAAAAAGACCGCGGCGGCGACCGCGGCCTTCTTCAGTTCAATCCAAGATCACGGCGCGGTGGTTGCCGTCGCGGTGGCGGTCGTAGTTGCGGGCGATGTCGTGGTCGCCGTAGTCGCGGCCGGCGTAGTAGCCGTGGTCGTGGCTGCGGCCGGCGCGGCGCTTGCTCCGCCCGCCGGCGCCGGCGCGCCCGTGGACGGGGCGACGCGCTGCAGTGTCGCCGCATCGCCGGTAAACAGATAGTAGATGTCGCGGTTCTGCGAGCCCGCCGCCTGCATCGGAT
>JAFEDV010000096.1 GCA_018241475.1 Pseudomonadota bacterium
CGTCACGCATTTGCACGCACCCAATTTCTTCGGAGGGGCGAATGGCTGAGCCGAGCCGACTCGAAGAGCTGCGCGAACAATGTGGGCTGACGCAGCGAGCGCTTGGCGCGAGAGTGCTGACCACACGCCAGCAGATCGAGCGTCTCGAATTGGGCGAAGAACCTTCGCCACAGTTGGCGTTTGCGCTCGCGTGGGCGTTGGCCGTTCCTTTGAGAGCGATCTTTCCAAAACTCGCCTCGCTGCACGACTTGAACTCGTCCGACGTCTATTTGGATGGCGACGAGGTCCGCGCCATCGATGGTCTGCCGACTTGGCAGCTGGAGCTGTGCCTGCAAGACTTATCCGAACCGCTCTACTATGACGTGGATAGTACGGACGCGCATCGCATCGCGAAGGCATTTCGCGGCGCCGTCTCAGAAAAATTCCTGTACTTCGAATCCGATGGCCGCATGATCTACGTCAACAACAATTATGTTCAGAGTCTGCGTATCTTCGAAGAACGTACCGCTCTTTGCCCGGAATTGAGCGCGAGTATGGGCGGCTTACACCCTCGCACGCCGAACTGAGGTTGTTTCTGGCCGGGCGGGGTAAGCCAACGGCCTTCGATGGCTTTACGCTCGATCCCTGCTCGCTGACGGCGTTCATGCCGCTCCAAGAAATTGGATCGTCCGCGCGGATGGTCGTGGCATTCCGAGATGGTGAGAATGCAGATGTCGGAGCGACGCAGATCGGCTGGTTTTGGCGGAGGTGCCGACTGTCGATCTACTTGACGAGATGCGTCTCGCTATCGATCAGATTGAAGCTGCCGCATATTCGAAACGCGGCCTCGTAGCTCCCGGTATTCCGGGAGGTAACGCCCGGCTTGGCGCACGAAGTGCGCGGGCGACCTTGGCTCGTGCTAAACAAGGAAGCAAAGCCCCACCTGGGCACACTTGTTTCGCTTGTCTGCGTTGCAGACGACGCACAAGGCGAAACCCTTGATGTGCTGTGGGAATCTGAGCTTGCCGCGCATCCGTTGGACACGGGTGGATGGCAATCTGTTGCGCGCTCTTGCGAAAACGATCCCGATGCCTTCGGGGCGTACTTGCGTACCATACGGTGGAACACCGCAACAGCGGCGGACCGCCAACTTTTTCAAGCGCCATTTCGCGCGGGCATTCGCCTTGACGCATATCAGCTTGCGCCGTTGCGCAAGGCATTGCTCCTTCCGCGCGCCAACCTCCTGATCGCCGACGACACTGGCGTCGGCAAGACAATC
>JAFEDV010000097.1 GCA_018241475.1 Pseudomonadota bacterium
CGATGCGTCGCTCGAGGCGCAACTGATGCTCGATCAGTGGGTGTATCAGCCCGGCTTGCCTTCCAACGCCGTCGAGCCGCATGCGGAATCGTTCGGTCGCGTCGCCGCGGCGGTGGCGGCCTTCAACGCAGGGGGACCGGCACAGGTTGTGCCGTGGGCCGGATGGGGCACATTTGAGCGCCAGCGTTTCCTCGAGACCGTCGGCGCGACGCTTCCCGTTACGCGGCTCGCCGATCTCGATGGCGCGTTCCATCTGAGCGCACTCGGCAATGACGATGTCCTCTTCGACTGGCTGAAGCTATGCGTGCGCAGCCATTACGAGGCTTGCGCGCCATCGCTCGACCGCTTCTTGAGGAGCCAGGGCCGGCTCCGCTACGTGACGCCGCTCTATCGAGGGCTCATGACGCAAGGCGATTGGGGGCAAGATCTGGCCCGCCGAATCTATGCCGTTGCGCGTGCGACATATCATCCGGTGGCGCAGGCGGCGCTGGATCGCGTCGTCACTCCAGGTTGAGCTTGAAGAGGCCGGATTTTACGCGGAAAATCGGCGCTGGAAGGGAGATTCTTGGTGCTGCGCCTCGACCACGCCGTGGTTCCGATCTGGCATGTGAAGGAGAGCCTCGCGTTCTATCGCGACTTCTTGGGCCTCAAGCTGATCGACGCCGATGAAGGCGACGATTGGGGCGGGCATCGCTGGCTGATGATGATCTTTGCGCTGAGCGACCACCGGCAAATCGCACTGGTCTATCTGAAGGGCGCGAGGAAAGGCCCAGCGAGCAAGCTGCCGAAGGATACGCGCCACATTGCGCTCGCGGAGACCGGCGCGTTGGACATCTGGCGCGTGAAACTGACCAAGGCGAAGATCGCGCATTGGGAAGAAGAGCACGGCGACCGCCGCTCGCTCTACTTCGAAGACCCCAACGGCAATGTCCTGGAACTGACGTCGCCGCCGTCGATCACGCCAGCCGAACCCGATCCGGAAGCGGCGAGGATCGTGAAGCGCTGGGCCAAGGACGCAAAGTCGTGATGCTTGACGCGCACGCAGCCAAGCGCGACGGCGGCGCGCGATGAAGGTTCTCGTCGTCGGTTCGGGCGGGCGCGAGCACGCGCTGGGCTGGAAGCTGAAGCAGAGCCCGCTCGTCACGCAGCTGATTTCGGCGCCCGGCAATCCGGGCCTGGAAGAGCTCGGCCGCTGCGTGGCGATCAAGGCCGACAACGCCGCGGAGATCGCCGCGTTCGCGGCGCGAGAACAGGTGGGCCTGGTCGTGATCGGACCGGAGGCCGCGGCGGCCGCCGGCCTCGCCGATGCGCTGGCGCAATTGGGCGTGCCGTGTTTCGGGCCGAGCAAAGCAGCGGCCGAGCTGGAGGCGTCCAAGGCCTTCATGAAGGAGTTCTGCGTGCGCCATGGCGTGCCGACCGCCGACTACAAGGTGTTCGACGACGCCATCCGCGCGAAAGCCTACCTTGGGGGGCGCGAACCGCCCTTCGTGATCAAGGCCGACGGATTGGCCGCCGGCAAGGGCGTGGTGATCGCCGAAACGCGCCGCGACGCCGATGCGGCGATCGACGAGATTCTGTTTCTGCGCAAATTCGGCACTGCCGGGCAACGCATTGTCATCGAGGATTTTCTGCCGGGCGAAGAAGCGAGTTTCTTTGCCATCTGCGATGGCGAGACCGCCGCGCCGCTTACCGCGGCGCAGGACCACAAGCGCGCCTATGACGGCGACAAGGGCCCGAACACGGGCGGCATGGGCGCCTATTCGCCGGCGCCGATCTTCACCGACGTCGTGCGCGATCAGACCATGGAACAGATCATCTTGCCCACGCTGCACGGGATGAGGGCGGAGGGGCGTCCCTTCGTCGGCGTGCTGTTCGCGGGGCTCATGATCACGCCGGACGGGCCGAAGCTGATCGAGTTCAACGTGCGTTTCGGCGATCCGGAATGCCAGACGCTGATGCGACGGCTGAAGAGCGATCTGGCGCCGGTGCTGCTGGCGGCGGCGAGAAGTGAGTTGGCGCAGGCGCCGGCGATCGAGTGGGATTCGCGTCCGGCGGTGACAGTCGTCTACGCGGCGCAGGGCTATCCCGATGAGCCGCTGACCGGCTCGGTGATCCGCGGGCTGGAGGATGCGCGCAATGTCGAGGGCGTGGAGATCTTCCACGCCGGCACGAAGCGCGACTCCGACGGCTTGTTGCGCGCCGCCGGCGGGCGCGTACTGAACGTGACAGCCGTTGGCGACACCCTGAAGGACGCGGTTGCGCGCGCATACATGGCGGTCAATCTGATCGACTGGCCAGGCGGTTTCTGCCGCCGCGACATCGGCTGGCGTGCGCTGAGCTGATCGCGGGCATCGTGGCGTTGGCGCGCGCCGCCAAGATGTCGGTTCACACCGTGCAAGCGGCGCTCAAGCGTTCACGTCGTGTTCGTGAGAAGACAGTTCGGCGCATCCTTGCAGCAGCTGCACGGTTGGAGGGTACCCGACAGAATGAGACATCGGCTAAGGCCGCCGCTCTCCAATGGGCGCGGGAGCGATGCGACA
>JAFEDV010000098.1 GCA_018241475.1 Pseudomonadota bacterium
ATAGAAGCCTTGCGCGGCGAGTTGTGCGCCGCGAGCATAATTGCGCTCGGCGAGAACGGCGTTCGCCTGCGCTGTCCTCACCGCATCGGCGGCGGCGGAATGCTGCGCAGATGCGCTTTGCGCTTCGTAGCCGAGCCGCTCCGGATCGAGTCGGAAAACCGGCGCGCCGGCGGCAACCCGGTCGCCTTCGCGCACGAAGAGCGCGCCAACAATGCCGGGGTCTTGGCTCGACAGATAAACGTAGTCCGCCTCCCCGTACCCCTGGAGCGCATCGCTCGTGGGCTGACTGCATGCCGCCGCGATCAAGGCAAGACACAAGATAAGAAGGCGCTTCATGCGCATTGCTCCAGCCCGTTCAGCCAGACGTCGAAATGCTGCTCGATCAGTTTTTCGGGGTCGCCGAGAATGCTTTCGCCGCCGAGCACATGCGCCCACAGCGCTTCGAACAAGATCGGCCCAATGAACGCACGCGCCGCCGCTCGTGGATCGACTCGGCGCAGAGCGCCTTTCGCCATTGCTGCTTCGATCAGCTCCTCAAGCGCGCCGCGCGCCACGTCGACGACATGCACGCGATAGAATTCTGCGATCTCCGGAAAGCGTCCGGATACCGAAATCACAAGCCGCGGGACCGAGAACACCTTGGCGTCGCCAAGTCTATGCGCCGCCGCTGCGGCGATCATGTGCAGAGAGGCCATTGGATCTTCGACGCCAGTCGCCGCGATCGTACGCACAAGGCGCGCAAGCGGCGTCACCCGCGCCTCGATGAGCGCTTCAAGCAGGGCGGTCTTGCTTGGAAAGTAGAGGTAGATGCCACCCTTCGAGATGCCCGCGCGCCTGGCGATGTCCTCCATGCGCGCGGCTTCGAATCCGCGCTCCGTGAACTCGGCTAGCGCCGCATCCAGGATTTCATCCGGACGCGCCTCCGCACGCCGTCGCCAGCGGGTATGCGGCTCGGAAATTTTCTTTGCGCCAGAAGCCTTTCGCACCATACGCGTTTATAACTGACCGGTCAGTCATTTACAAGAGTCATTTTCCCGTTGGCCGACGGCAAGATGGTGAACGGTGACCGTCGGCACGCGACTTTCGCGCCGCACTTCGTCAAATGGCTGCGTGTGCTTCTGTTGACGGCCGCACTGTGGCCATGAGTGACAGTGGCGTAATGCTTGCGGCGCTTTTATTGTGCCGCGGCTTTGTGGGGGTTGAGCCTTGAGTGAGCAGGGCCAGACAGGCGACGAAAGAACGATCCGGCTGGCCTCGATCGTGGCGATCGACATTGTCGGCTTCTCAACCATGTCGGAGCGCGACCAGCGCAACGCCGCGCGCAAGGTCGAAGCCCTGCGCGCTCGCATTGAAGACACGGCGCGCGCCAATAGCGGTCGCCTGTTCAACACAGCCGGCGACGGCTTCATGCTGGAGTTCGCGAGCGCCGGCTCCGCGCTTGGCGCCATTCAGGACATTCTCGATCGCCGCGCCAGAGGCGAACCGCCGATCCGCGTCGGCGCACATGTTGGTGACGTCGTGGTCACCGCGACAAACGACCTGCTCGGCCACGGCGTCAACATCGCCGCACGCTTGCAAGCGCTCGCGGCGCCGGGCACGGCGCTGGTTTCGGCGGAATTCCGCTCGATGGCGAGATCGAGTCCGACGGCCGCATTCCAGGCCAAGGGCCGGCAACCGCTCGAAAACATCGAGCAGCGTGTGCAGACGTTTGAGATCCTCTCCAAACGCCAGCGGTTCGTGCGCAATTCCCGCCGCGTTGGCGGCTGGGCGATGGCGCTCGCGGTCATTGGCGTGATCGCGTATTTTTCACCGGCCGCTTACCGGTTCTATCAGGACTCTATGACGCGCAACGAGCAGGCGCAGTCGCAGGTGCGTGCGCCCGCCCCTCCGGCGGCGAGTCACGAAGCGCCACAACAGGGAACGTCGCTCGCCTCGGTGACGGTTCCGCAGCCGCCTGCGCCAGCGACCTTCTCGCCCGGTCAATCGCTGCACGATTGTCAGAATTGTCCTGATTTGGTGGTCGTTCCGGGCGGCCTCTTCATGATGGGTTCGCCGAGCACGCAGGCGGGCCGCGGTCGCGATGAGGGTCCGCAGCGCGAAGTCTCGATTTCGCCGTTCGCCATCGGCAAGTACGAAGTCACGTTCCAACAATGGGACGCTTGTCTGGCTGGCGGCGGTTGCGGCGGCTATTCGCCTCCCGATCACGGCTGGGGCCGCGGCAGTCATCCTGTTTCTGGCGTTTCCTATAGCGACGCCAAGGCCTACCTGGATTGGCTGAACGCGCAGAACCCGAGCGCGCACTACCGGCTCGCAACCGAAGCGGAGTGGGAGTACGCGGCGCGCGCTGGCGCGACCGGCGCATACGCGTTCCAGGGCCGCCTCACCACTCATCTTGCGACGTTCCTGATGCAGCGCACCACCGAAGTCGGCGCACACGGCGCCAACGCCTATGGCCTGTTCGATATGTACGGCAATGTCGGCGAGTGGGTCGAGGACTGCTACGCGCCGAGCTACAATCTCGCCCCTGTCGATGGCGCCGCTGTCGAGACGGCGCACTGTGCGCGGCGCGCTTACCGAGGCGGAAGCTATTCCGATCAAGCCTCGGCGCTGCGCGCCACTGCGCGCCGCTCGGCGGCGCCCACGGCGCGCTTGCCGGGCGTCGGCTTCCGCATCGCGCGTTCACTCAACTGACGGATCTCGACCGTTTGCGAAAGGGAACACTTGGCGCCGCGCTTGCGTTCGCCTGCAAATCCCACTTGAGCCGGGCAGGCTGAAACAATGACACCCGTCGTCCCCGCATCTTTTGCGTTAGGCATTCTTCTTTGCC
>JAFEDV010000099.1 GCA_018241475.1 Pseudomonadota bacterium
GCGCGGCAGGAAGAATCCGGCAGGCGTCTTGTGGTGCGCCCAATGCCAAAGCGTCGCCAGTGTTTGCGCGGCGCGCGGGCGAATGAGGCCGGGCAGAAAGATCGTGTGGCGCCCGATGCGGACGCCACATCGCTCAAGCGCCAGGCGCGCCTCGGCGCTAACATGCTCGATCTCCTCGTGCAGCCGATCGAGCGCGCCCGAGTTCTCGATCAGCCGGAAAGCGAGGCCGCGGCCGTCCGCCGGCAGATCGCCTTGACGCCACGCGGCTTCGAGCATCACGAGCGGGCGCAGATCGGCGGCGATTCTGCGCGCCAGCCAGAACTCCAGCCGTTCGCTCGCAGCTTCGCGCTCGCCTTCGCCGGCGCGATCACCGCCGATGAGTTCGATGCGCGGTTTCAGCAGCGGCGCGCCGGGGATGAGTCTTGCAATGGCGGCGTGGTCGACGCGGAGACGCCCATCGCGGCCAAGCTCGATCGCGTCGTCGTCAGCGACAGCAATGCGCGCGAGGCGGCGCGACACTTCCGGCGTCAGCGCCTTGAGCGCGGCGTTGCGCACGGCCCGACCTTCGAGGCCCAGGGCGCGCGGATCGGCGACGAACTCCAGGCCTTCGAGCCTCCCGACGAAATGACCTTCAACCGTCACTTCGCCCTCCTCCGAAATGCCCGCCAATATGCCGTCTTCGCGCTTCAGGCTTTTGAGCAGCGCGCTGGTGCGGCGATCGATGAAGCGCTGGGTCAGCGCTTCGTGCAGCGCATCCGACAGCTTGTCCTCAACAACGCGGGTCTGCGTGCGGAAATCCTCGGCGTCGTCGACCCAATCGGGGCGATTGGCGACATAGGTCCATGTCCGCACGTGCGCCAGCCGCTGCTGCAGCATATCGAGATCGCCTTGCGTGCGATCGAGCTGCTCCAGTTCCGCCGCCATCCATTCGCGCGGAATGCGCCGCTTCGGCGCAAGGATGTAGCCGGCGATGCGGCCCGCCAGGCGGGCATGCTCATCCGGCGACGCCTTGCGGAAGTCAGGAAGCTGACAGGCGTCCCACAGCCGGCGGACATCGTCTTGTGTGCGCACCTGCGCCGCCAGCTCCGCATCGTCGACGATACGCTTCAGCACCTCCTCGTCAGCAGCGGCGCGCACGCGCGCTAGCCCAGGGCGCTCCGGCGCGCGCTCCAGCGACTGGCGAAGTGCAGCGATCGTATCGAAGCGCAAATCGGCGCTGCGCCATTGGATGGCTTCCACGGGCTCGAATTCGTGGCTTTCGATACGCTGGATCAGGTCCTGGTCGAGCGCCGCGCATTCCCCGGTTTCGCCGAAGCCGCCATCGCGCGTGAAACGCCCGGCGCGGCCCGCTATCTGGGCAATTTCATCGGCGCGCAGGTCGCGCCACTGGCGGCCGTCGAACTTGCGCCGCGAGGCGAACGCCACGTGATCGACATCCATGTTGAGGCCCATGCCGATCGCGTCGGTGGCGACAAGAAAGTCCACTTCCCCGCTTTGGTAGAGCGCCACCTGCGCGTTGCGCGTGCGCGGACTGAGCGCGCCCATCACCACCGCAGCGCCGCCGCGATGGCGGCGCAGCAGTTCGGCGATGGCGTAAACCTCCTCGGCGGAGAATGCGACAACCGCCGAGCGCTTCGGCAATTTGGTGATCTTGCGCGGGCCGGCATAGGAAAGCGTCGACAAGCGCTCGCGCTGCACGAACTCTGCGCCGGGCAGCAGCCGCCGCAGCATCGGCCGCATCGTGTCGGAGCCGAGGAGCATGGTCTCGCCGAAGCCGCGCGCATGCAGGATGCGGTCGGTGAAAATGTGGCCGCGGTCGAGATCGCGCGCCACCTGCACCTCGTCCACGGCCAGGAACTCGACCGTGCGATCGAGCGGCATGGCCTCAACCGTGCAGACGAAATACCTGGCGCTCTCGGGGGCGATTTTCTCTTCGCCGGTGATCAGCGCCGCGGCCGCCTCCCCCTTGGCCTTGACTACCCGGTCATAGACTTCCCGGGCGAGAAGCCGCAGCGGCAGACCGATCATGCCGGAGGCGTGGCCGAGCATGCGCTCGATGGCGAGGTGGGTCTTGCCGGTGTTGGTGGGCCCGAGGACCGCCTTGAGCACCGCTCTGGTCCGGGCGCTGTCGCGCATGATCCGACGATGGGTCCCGACCCCGGCGATTTCAAGCCGTAGGGCGATCGGGGCGCCTTCTTCGGGTAAAGCTGAGGAGAAGCGGCGCAATTGTCCCCCTTGACCATGTAAGGGTTTAGCGCTACATTGGATTCATGGCGAAAAAGCTGCCGACGTTCCGCGATTTCGACGCCCGGTTCCCGGATGACGATGCCTGTCTGGAGCACCTTATGCGGGTCCGGTACGGCGACCGCTTCGCTTGCCCCAAGTGCAAGCGCGAGGCGCGCTATTACCGCATCCGTGGGGCACGCGAGCGGCGCGTGTACGCGTGCGAATGGTGCGGGCATCAAGTCAGCCCGACCGCCGGCACGCCCTTCCAGAGCACCCGCACGCCGCTCCGCGACTGGTTCAAAATCATGTTCCTATTCACGACGACGCGGAACGGCGTCGCTGCGAAGGAAATTCAGCGTGCGATCGGCGTGACCTACAAATGCGCGTTCCGCATGGGCCACAAGATCAGAGAATACATGGCCTACGTTGACGGCGACGAGCCAGTCGGCGGTCCCGGCGAGCCTCCAGTCGAGATTGATACCACCTACGTTGGCGGTCCGGATCGCACCGCGCTAGGCGACAAGCATATTGCACTTGGCATGGTCGAACGCGGCGGCGACGTAATTGCCAAGCATATTCCCGCTGAGAATGCCGCAAGCGTTCAACCGACCGTGCTCAAGCACGTGAAGCCGGGCTCAAGATTGATGACCGATGAAGCGAAGGTTTTTCGCACGCTGGACGGCGATTATGAGCGCGAAAGCGACAA
>JAFEDV010000009.1 GCA_018241475.1 Pseudomonadota bacterium
CCAAGCAGAGCCGAAATCAGAGAGCCGCCCCACATGCCGTGGGCAATGACCTTGTGGAACGAATCAGCGCCCGCGTACTCGGGATCGACGTGTTCCGGATTGATGTCTCCGGACATCACCGCAAACAGCTCGATATCCTCCCTGCGCAGCGTCCGAGTCAGGTCCGCGCTATCGCCCACCTCGATTTCGTCAAAGGTCTTGTTTTCGATATATTGCATGGAGAACCCATCACCCGGCCCAGCGACGCCTTCTGCGGTCTCGTGCTGCGAAGCATTCTGATCTGGATCAATGCGGAATGGAAGCGTCGGCCTCGGCCAAGCCTGCACAACGCAGTCTCCCCAGAAGCGCCTCTTGCATCGGCGCGCCACTCAGCGTTCATGCTCGCAGAGGACGGGCCGGGCAGACAGCAATGACAGCGCTTGCGCAGAGTGCCGCCTCGTTACGAAGCCGATTCGGAGCGCTGTTCGGTAAATTGAGACGCGGCGCGGCGCTCGTGCCGAGCTTTCTGCGCCAGTTCATTCGCTCGCGCGAATTTGGCCTGACCTTGTTCGCCGCCCTGATCGGCGTGATCGCCGCGAGCTTCGTCGCCGCCATGGGAGCGCTCGCCGCTGGCGCGCATATGGTCCTATTCGACCTGCAGCCAGGCGAGCGGCTAAGCGACGTGCCGCGTTTCGACAACCCGTTCGTGCCGATGGTAGGCGGGCTCTTGCTGTTCGGCATGACGTGGCTCGGCGCGCGTGTCGGGCGCACATCCGTCGTCGACCCGATCGAGGCGAACGCCTTGCGAGGCGGGCGGATGTCCTTTCGCGACAGCGCGCTGCTGGCCCTGCAAACACTGGTCTCGAACGGATTCGGCGCCTCCGTCGGGCTTGAAGCCGGCTACACGCAGATTGGCTCAGGCGCCGCCTCGCGGATGGGGTCCTGGATGCGGCTGCGGCGCGAAGACATGCGCATCATTGTGGCCAGCGGCGCCGCCGGCGCTATCGCTGCGGCGTTCAACGGCCCGCTCACAGGCGCCTTCTACGCCTTCGAACTCGTCCTGGCGCAATACGCCATCGGCTACGTGGCTCCGGTCATGGCGGCGTCAATTTGCGCCACTCTGGCAATGCATGCGCTCGGCGGAGCGCCGTTCGCACTTCAAATCAGCGCGGGACGAGCGGTCACCGAATGGGACTTCCCTTGGTTCCTCCTGTTGGGGATCGCCTGCGGGCTGGTCGGCATTGTCTGGATGCGATCTTTGCCGCTGGCGGAGCGCCTCTTCGCCGCAACGCGGGCGCCCCGGATGACGCATCCCATCATTGGCGGCCTCCTCGTCGGCGAGTTGGCGACATTCGAGCCCAAGGTGCTCTCGAGCGGTCACGGCGCGCTCGAGTTCGAATTGTTCGTAGGCATGGGCCTGGCGGCAGTGCTGACGCTCGCTGGGCTGAAGATGCTCGCTTCCACTCTATCGCTAGGCGCGGGCTTTCGCGGCGGCCTCTTCTTTGCCTCGCTCCTCGTCGGCGGGCTGATCGGACGCGCCGTCGCACTGGCGGTAGCGTTGTTCTGGCCGAACACCGCGCCTGACCCCGTCGCATTCGCACTCGTTGGGATGGGCGCGCTTGCGGCCGCAGTCATCGGTACGCCGCTTACAATGTCATTTCTCGTGCTCGAGACAACGTCCGACTACGCCTTGACGGCGGCGGTGCTGACTGCCTCGGTCGCCAGCAACCTCGTCGCCCGGGAATTGTTCGGCTATTCGTTCTCCACCTGGCGTTTCCATTTACGGGGCGAGACAGTGCGCAGCGCACGCGATGTAGGATGGGTGCGCGAACTGACGGTTGCGCGCCTCATGCGCACCGACCCGGCGACGGCGCCGGCCGACATCAACATCGGCGAATTTCGGAGGCGCTTTCCGCTGGGCTCGCGGCAGCGGGTGGTGCTGGTCGACGCCGGCAATCGTGTTCGTGGCATCGTCCTGGTGGCGCAGGCCCACGTGGAGGGTCTGAGCGACGACGCCGGCGCGATATCAATCGCCAACACCACCGACCAGGCGCTGGTTCCGTCCATGTCCATCAAAGACGCTATGCGCGCTTTCGACGAAACTGAGAGCGACACGCTGATCGTTGTCGACACCCCAGAGCGCGGCCAACTCCTCGGCACATTGAACGAGACCTACGCGACGCGCCGCTATGCGGAAGAAATGGAGCGCGCGCAGCCGCTGTAGTCGCAATGCCGCCAGCTATTCCGCCGCTTTGAGGGCCGGCGCGAGCGCGGTTCCGCCTTCGTCGAGCGGGCGGCCATCGTCGCGCATAACGATGTAGATGGCGGGTATGACGAGCACCGTGAGCAGCGTCGAAGACGCCAGACCGAAGAGAAGCGAGATCGCCAGGCCCTGAAAGATCGGGTCGGTCAGGATCACCGCCGCTCCAATCATCGCCGCGAGCGCCGTCAGTAGGATCGGCTTGAAGCGGATGGCGCCGGCCTCGAGCAGCACCTGGCGCAGAGATTTGTCTTCCGATCTTGCGTGCCGGATGAAATCCACAAGCAGAATGGAATTGCGGACAATGATACCGGCAAGTGCAATAAAGCCGATCATCGATGTCGCGGTGAACGGCGCATTGAAAAGGATGTGCCCGACCACGATGCCGATCAAGGTCAGAGGAATCGGCGTCAAGATCACCAGCGGCAGCCGGAAGCTTCTGAATTGAGCCACGACGAGAATATAGATTCCGAGAATCGCGATGACGAAGGCGGCGCCCATGTCCCGGAAGGTGACATAGGTGATCTCCCACTCGCCATCCCACAGCACGGTGGGTCGCGATTCGTCCTCGGGCTGGCCGTGTAGCGAGACCGAGGGCCGCGGCAGCGCGCCCCAATCGTGATGCTCGATCGCCTGATCGACATCGAGCATGCCGTAGATGGGGGCCTCGTAAGCGCCGGCGAGCTCTGCGGTGACCATCTCCGCGTAGCGTCCGTCGCGCCGGTACACTGGATAGGACCCCCGCTCCTGCTGCGCGTGCACGACTTCGCCGAGCTGCACAAGCCGCGATCCGTTCGCCGCCATCGCCACCGGCATGGCGGCGAGATTTTCGGACCATGTTCTTGCCGATTGCGGCAAGCGCACGGCTATCTCGATCGGATCGCGTCCTTCGCCGCGATGCGAATAACCCACCACCGTGCCGCCAAGCGTCGCGCCGATGGAATCGAGCACATTCTGTTCCGACAGACCGAAGTATTCGAGCTGCGGCCGATCCGGCATCAGCCGCAATCTTGGACGCGGCGTTCCGTAACTGTTGTCGACATCGACGATGTACGGGAAGCTCCGGAAAATGCGCTCCAACTGGCCCGCGACGGCGCGGCGCGTATTCGAGTCAGGCCCATACACCTCGGCAAGCAAGGTCGAGATCACTGGCGGACCTGGAGGAACTTCCACCACCTTGATCACTGTTCCGGGCGGGGATTGAAGGCCGGCCAAACGCCGGCGAATGTCGATCGCAATGGCGTGGCTGGCGCGTTGACGCTCACCTTTCGCCGTCAGCGTCACCTGCAGATCGCCCTGTTCAGGCTGACTGCGAAGGTAATAGTGGCGCACCAATCCGTTGAAATTGAAAGGCGCGGCCGTGCCCGCGTAGGCGTCGACGGACACGACCTCCGGCACGCGATTGACGACCTGGGCCGCCTCGATGAGAACGCGCTGCGTCGCATCGAGCGAAGCGCCTTCCGGCAAGTCGACAACCACCTGCAGTTCGGATTTGTTATCAAACGGTAGGAGCTTCACGCGCACCGTACGCGTTGCAAACAGCGCGCCCGCAACCAGCGTAGCGACGCCGACGGCGATCAGGAATGTGCGGGCAGTCTTGCGGTTCTTGATTATGATCGTCGCTACTCGGCGGTAGAGGCGGCCGAGCCGGCCTTCACCAGCGTGATGCGCAGCGCGTCCTTGGACGAGCGCCTTGCGTGCGAAGCGGATCATCAGCCACGGCGCCAGCACCATCGCGACGAAGAACGAGAACAACATAGCCGCCGACGCATTGGCGGGGATCGGCGCCATGTACGGTCCCATCAGGCCGGACACGAACATCATGGGCAGCAGCGCCGCGATCACGGTCAGCGTCGCGACTATGGTTGGATTGCCGACCTCAGCAACCGCCTCCACCGCCGCGTCATAGCGACTGCGGCCATCGCGCATGGCCCAATGCCGGGCGATGTTCTCGATGACAACGATGGCGTCGTCCACGAGGATGCCAATCGAGAAGATAAGCGCGAACAGACTGACGCGGTTGATCGTGTAACCCATCAGATTCGAGGCAAAAAGCGTGAGCAGGATCGTGGTGGGGATGACGAACGCGGTCACCATTGCCTCGCGTACGCCGATCGCGAACGCGATGAGCACGACGATTGAAATCGTCGCCAAGCCTAGATGGAAGAGCAGCTCGTTGGCCTTCTCGTTGGCGGTCTCCCCATAGTTTCGCGTCATCACCGCATTGACATCCGGGGGAATGAGCCGCCCCTC